>NZ_JBEGIB010000008.1:0-137427 GCF_040676495.1 Bacillus sp. LBA3-1-1.1 | reverse complement strand
TCGGAGGTATACCCAAGTTCGGCTGAAGGGATCGGTCTTGAAAACCGACAGGCGGTGAGAATCGCGCGGGGGTTCGAATCCCTCTACCTCCTCCATTTTTTTTAAAAAGTGGTTTAGTTACATATAAAAAAATATTGATTTTCCTTCATGGAGGTATACCCAAGTTCGGCTGAAGGGATCGGTCTTGAAAACCGACAGGCGGCGAGAGTCGCGCGGGGGTTCGAATCCCTCTACCTCCTCCATTTTTTAAAACAATATAATAACGTCGCGGGGTGGAGCAGTACGGTAGCTCGTCGGGCTCATAACCCGAAGGTCGCAGGTTCAAATCCTGTCCCCGCAACCAAATGGTCCCGTGGTGTAGTGGTTAACATGCCTGCCTGTCACGCAGGAGATCGCCGGTTCGACCCCGGTCGGGACCGCCATTTATGTTGGCTCGGTAGCTCAGTCGGTAGAGCAGAGGACTGAAAATCCTCGTGTCGGCGGTTCGATTCCGTCCCGAGCCACCATTTTTTTTTATGCCGGCTTAGCTCAATTGGTAGAGCAACTGACTTGTAATCAGTAGGTTGGGGGTTCAAGTCCTCTAGCCGGCATCATTTAGGGGCATAGTTTAAAGGTAGAACTGAGGTCTCCAAAACCTCCAGTGTGGGTTCGATTCCTACTGCCCCTGTAAAAGTATATGGGCCTATAGCTCAGCTGGTTAGAGCGCACGCCTGATAAGCGTGAGGTCGATGGTTCGAGTCCATTTAGGCCCACCATAATTATTCCGCAGTAGCTCAGTGGTAGAGCTATCGGCTGTTAACCGATCGGTCGTAGGTTCGAGTCCTACCTGCGGAGCCATGGCCCGTTGGTCAAGTGGTTAAGACACCGCCCTTTCACGGCGGTAACACGGGTTCGAATCCCGTACGGGTCATAAAAAAAGAGTCAGCACATTGCTGACTCTTTTTTATTTTGTAGAATCCTCCTTTATCAACTGATTTTCCTGAAATAAATAAAGGGATTTAGGAAAAGCTATGGTATGTATAAAAAGGAGGAGATAAAAATGACGCGAGTGAGAGACTTTATGAGTACTCATGTTGTACATTGTACACCGCTAGACAATGTATATGAGGCTGCTGTAAAAATGAAGGAAGAATCGGTTGGATTGATTCCTGTTGTTGAAAATGAACAAGTTGTTGGGCTTGTTACTGATCGAGACCTAGTTGTTCGTGGGATTGCTGAAAAACATCCTGGATCTAATAAAATTACAAATATAATGACAACAAGCATTGTTTCAGTTTCTCCAGATGATTCGATTGAAAAAGCTACAGAATTAATGGCGCAGTATCAAATTAGACGCTTACCAGTAGTTGAGAGTGGGCAACTTGTGGGTATGCTAGCACTAGGTGATTTAGCTATAAGAGAATCGGCAGATGATCAAGCTGGCTTTGCTTTAAGTGAAATCTCGGAGCACATGGAATAAATTATGTATAAAAATCAGATACATTATTCTAGTATATATGGATTAAACTAATATGTTAGCGTGATGTATCTGAGACATTATATAATAAATATAGCGTTAATATTTCCTCTTATTAAAAATTTGTTATTCCTAATTTTTAATAAGAGGAAAAATGATATACTAATAGATATAAGTATTATGATAGATTTTGAATATAACAATATTCATTGTTAATGATGTAATAATGAATTAATATTTCCTACGTAGATAAAGTGAAACTTTAATTATTGGGGGGTGTCCATCCCCCAATAATTATTAGTTGAACCAATCGGGCTTTTATGGGCAGTTTTATCTCCCACCTAACTTCCTCGCATTCGCAGAATTTTGAGGTGGGAGTCTTACTGCCCGCAAATAGCGGGATAAAAAGGAAAGGGGAATTATATGAGGGCTGTACAGGGCGATCCAAATTGGAATTTGGTTACAGATACATATATAGAACCAAACAATTTCGCTGAGTTATTTTCTTTGCTTGTGCCTTGTCATCCAAAAGGTGAAGGGAAAGAGCGAACTATATTAGTATGGAAAGAAAAAGAGTTTTATAAAGAAGAAAATTTAGCGGCATTTATCGTATATGGAATGAAAAAAGTAAAGGATTTACCGCAGTTTCATAAAGATGAAATTCCAACTCTAGTACGTATTCTGCGTTTATGTCAAGAGATTGGTTGGTATGAAGAGGCAAATGCTTTTATGATAAGCCAGGGGCTAGAAGAATTTGTCCAAACTTCATTGGAATATGAAACATGGGATCTTTTGACGCAAGCGGTTGCTTTAAACTATTTAATTATTAAATATCGTATTGGTGAATTAACAGATGGCGATGTAGAAATTTGGAATCGAGTTAAATTTAGTGAGAAATGTATAACAGATTGTAAACATCTATTATCGCATAAAGAAGTATTGGAATTTACATTCTTTTATATGTGTAAGCGAGCTAAGCTACTGTCAAAAGAGCAATTAAATAGTGATATGATGAATCTAGCAATGTATTGTAATACCTTTGTGTATGATTTGTATACACATGACTTATTACGAAAGTATCGTAAGTGTACAGATTTTCTATCATATTATGGACCGAGTCAAGCAGTTTTAGCTTGTCAAAGAGCTGTACTTTCTCAAATTTCAGATCGATTAGATCCATTAAAGACAACGCATGTAGATGATTATTTATATGTGATGAAAGAAATGATGGAGCATATGACGATAGGGGTAATGGATCGATATGGTCATTTTATTGGAAAGTTGCTATCATATGTACCATTTTTTGAAATGATTCAAGTTCCACAGCATGCATATTATTGTGAAGAATTACTTTATATTTGTAAGGGCATTGAATACAAAGAAGAAATACTACGCAATTATATATTTATACAATTACATGATTGTTTACCATCCTTCTTTAAACTATTTCTTAAAAATAAGCGTTATGCAACGATTCATGATATTCTTTTCTATTGGTGCGATGATGAACAAAGAATGAGTTTAGAGAAAAAATATAATCTTAGTTTTATTTATGAAAAATATGCTTGTGGTTAAACCGTATTTTACATATTAAAAATTAATATAAATTAAAAAGGATCTCAAGTTTATGTGAGATCCTTTTTTGTTAGTAAAACAAGGAGAAAGTAACTAAGATAAGAAATAACATTCCATAAAGGAGAATTTGTGCAGTATAACTTCCTTGTATACCAAAAAAAGTATTCATTTTTTCATATAAATGCAGTATATATTTCGTTGGATTATCTTTGAAAGATTGGTACACAGTGTCTCCTCTTTCTAAGCTTCTTGTTCATGTTTTTGGTTATGAGGAACATTAATGTATCTAGCTATGAATAATAAAACACCTATAAAGAATACAGGAAGTATGGTAGATAAGTAAAAACCAGTACTAATTATATTTGTTATAAGAGCACTCAAAAGAAAAATTGCATTATAAATATGCGCTATTTTTTGTTTTAGCCGCATTTGTAATGCTTCCATAATGATTTCTAAGGCAACAAAAGTAATAATAATAGATAAAAATACAGTGTTTGTATTATAAATGATTAAACAACAGATTAAGCCTAAAAAGGCTAAGTATTCAATTATGAGAGGTATATTGATATTGCGTGGCATACAATTTACCTAACTAGATATGGCAGTGGGTTCACTGCATTTGTTTTTTCAAGATTCCATTCCCCATTATGTAATTCAAAATGGAGATGTTGCCCGTATGAATGACCTGTATTTCCCATATGACCGACTAATTGTCCAGCTTGCACTTGATCCCCAACTTGTACAGCACGATCCTTCATATGAGCATAAACTGTTGTATATAATTTTCCATTTATTTGATGGGCAACGAACACGACATTGCCGTAGCTAGCCGAATAATAAGATTTCACAACTTTACCTGCAGCAGCGGCTTGAATAGAGATGTTGCCTTGTGCTGCAATATCTATACCATAATGCATTTGTTCCCAGCGCATATCAAAATTTGAGCTAATTCTTCCTTGAGTAGGAAATTTGAAAACAGCGGGAATTGATGAAGGTTGAGCTGTTTTAGTTTGTGATTGATTTTGATGTTGCACTACATAGTGTTTTGCTACATATCCGTATCCTGTGCCAAAACGAATTTTATACCAAGTACCTACCGTTTCTACTACTTGTACTTGTGTACCATTTTGTAACGAACCAAGTAGAGAGCTACTTGTACTAGCGTTGCTACGTACATTTAATTTTGGTGTTGCAACAGTATAAGAAGGTGAACCTTGTACAGCTACACCTTTTACTAGAGGTGTGGATCCATTAGATACAAAGTTTTTTTGTACGTATCCAATTTGACCGTTATGCAATATTTTGTACCAATCCCCTTGTTCACCTTGAATGGTAATGAATTGACCATTTGGTAATATATCTAGAATAGAAGACTCTGTATTAGGTTCAGAGCGAACGTTTAATGCGTTTGCATTTACGATATATTGATTCTTTGATTGAACATTTTTTTTGAATAGAATTGCATCTTTTTTTATGTAGCCTGTTTTGTTGTTAACAGATACTTTATACCAATCTTGAGTTGTCTCAAGAATAGTAACCGGGCTATTAAATCGAATGTTATCAATTATTGCACTGTCTGCATGGTTATTTTGATGTAGTGCAACGTTGTCAATTTTTACATATCCAGTTTTTACTTTAGATGGTTGCTTAGCAGCAGCTGTTTGTATATTGGATTCTCCTATAGAAGGAAGTAAAGAAGCAATTGCGATAGTAGTGGCTGTTAAAGCTGTAGCTTTCATATTCATGTAATAAAGACCTCCTCTAGTTGTATAGTTGTAATTTTATTATAGTATAAAGATATAATATATTGGTCGTATTCACATAAATGTAATATGAAATCAATAAAAATAATGTTAGAAGAGAGGTTCGTAAATAAACATTGTATCTATCATTTGTGGGAGTGCATTTATATTTGTTAAACGCATTAATATTTAATGGATAATTAAGAAAATTAAAACAGTTGATGATGTCTTATTACGGTGTTATACTGACAGTGATAATTTTATAGTTTGCTAGGAGAGCTGGTGTTGCCAGCTGAGAGTAGGCCGTAAGCCTTTGATCCTTTTCATTACCTGATCTAGATTATGCTAGCGTAGGGAAGCAATTCGGACACTAACAATGAGTCCCCGTTTCTTTGCGTATAGAAACGGGGCTTTTTTATTTGAAAATTTCATATTGAAACCACTAGGGGTGCTTGATGTGCTGAGAGAGGAATAATCCTTAACCCTTACAGACCTGATCTAGGTAATACTAGCGAAGGGAAGTGGACAACGAATAAATGTATAATTTTATTTGCTGTAACCACTTCTTATATAGAAGTGGTTTTTTATTTAGATACATATATCGGAAGGGGAAATAGAAATGAAATTTTGCGATAGATTATTAGAAACTGTACAACCAGTTTGGGAGATGAGTCATAATCATCCGTTTGTAGTAGGTATGGGGGATGGCACGTTAGAAAAAGATAAGTTTCAGTATTATATTATTCAAGATTATTTATATTTGTTAGATTATGCAAAGCTATATGCCATCGGTGTTGTAAAAGCAACAAATCCACAAGTAATGGGGAAATTTGCTGAACAAATTGATGGAATATTAAATGGAGAAATGACGATCCATAAACAGTATGCAAAAAGACTTGGAATTTCTATAGAGGAGATAGAGTCAGCAAAACCATCTGCTAAAAATTTAGCTTATACAAATTACATGATGTCTGTATCTCAAAATGGCACACTTGCGGAATTAATAGCAGCACTTCTTCCGTGTATGTGGAGCTACTGGGAGATTGGAAAGCGTTTAAATGATATTCCTGGAGCAAGAGATCATGAGTTCTTTGGTGAGTGGATTCAAGGATATAGTTCTGAAGAATACGGTAACCTTTGTATTTGGTTAATAGATTTATTAAATGAAATGGCAGTTGGAAAGTCTGAAAAAGAGCTAGATCGATTAGAGGAGATTTTCCTATATTCCAGTCGATTTGAATATTTATTCTGGGATATGTCCTATCGTAAGGAGATGTGGGGATTTGAGGAGCAAGAACATACTACAGTTTCATAATGTTTCTTTTCATTATGATGAGAAACCAATCATCAATGAATTAAATGCTTCTATACAAGATAAAGAGTTTGTAAGTATTATCGGACCGAGTGGATGCGGGAAAAGTACTTTATTTCGCCTTATTACAGGTTTAGAAGAAGCAAGTACTGGACAGATAGAGCTGACAGAAACAAAGAGCCACCCTGTAGGGTATATGCCCCAAAAAGATATGCTCTTGCCGTGGAGGACGATTATTGAGAATGCTGCCCTGCCGCTAGAGTGCCAAGGTGTGCAGAAAAAAGAAGCGCAAGTAAAAGCGAAAGAACTGTTACATAAATTTGGGTTACAAGGATACGAGGCGAAATATCCGAAAGATTTATCTGGTGGTATGAGACAACGTGTATCTTTTATCCGAACTTTATTAACGGGCGGGGAGATATTATTGTTAGATGAACCGTTTAGTGCATTGGACGCTTTAACGAAGGCATCTTTGCAAGAATGGTTGTTTGAACAATGGAAAGAGTGGGAAAAAACAATTTTATTTATCACTCATGATGTTGAAGAAGCATTGTTTCTTTCTAATCGAATTTTCGTTGTAGAAAATCAACCGATAGCAACTTTAACTGAGCGAATTGTACCGCTTGATCGTAACCGAACAAGAAAGGATTTATATAGGCCTGAAGTATTGGCGCTTAAAGATGAGCTCCTTAGTATGTTACAAAGGCAGGTACTTGTATGATGAACCGTTTGAAAGAATTAGTTCCTGCTCTTACACTTTCTAGTATTTTACTCGTTATGTGGGAAGTAGGAGCAAGAATTGTAGATGAGATGTACATTTTGCCATCACCTTCTGCAATTGTAATGAAGATATGGAAACTAAAAGACATATTATTTACGGTTCATTTACCGGCAACGTTATACGTCGTTTTAATAGGTGTTGCTATTTCTATCGTATTAGGTGTGGGGCTAGCAATGTTAATGAATGCGAGTACGTGGATGGAAAGAGCATTTTACCCATTATTAATAGCTTCACAAACCATCCCGATTACAGCACTTGCGCCCCTATTTGTTTTATGGTTTGGATATACCATTTGGAGCAAGGTTGTTGTCACAGTTTTAATTACGTTTTTCCCAATTGCGGTCAATACGTATGATGGACTGCGTAGTACGAAGAAAGAGTGGGAGGAGCTCTTAGTTACGTATGGTGCAACGAAAAAAGATATTTTTCTAAAGCTAAAGTTACCATCTGCTCTTCCTTACTTTTTCTCAGCGTTAAAAATTGCAGTTCCGCTTAGTGTGATAGGGGCAGCAATTGGAGAATGGCTCGGTGCACAAGCTGGGCTTGGATATTTCAGTAAAAGAATGATGACGCAGTTAGACGGAGCTGGTGTATTTGCACCCATTGTATTGTTATCATTATTAGCTATTTTCTTCGTCATACTTATTTCCATATTAGAAAAGAAATTTATTAGTTGGAGGAAACATTCATGAAATTATTAAAACGCATCTTTGTGTTTACATTATTAGTTGCAATGATTGCAGGATGTTCGAGTAATTCAGCATCAGATAAGAATAAAACAGAAAAAGAAATAACAGTAATGCTTGATTGGTACCCAAATGCGGTACATAGCTTTATTTATACGGCAATTGAAAAAGGATACTTTAAAGAAGAAGGAGTAAAGGTGAATATTAAATTCCCTTCTAATCCGACTGATCCATTAACGCTAGCGGCAGCAGGGAAAGTGACAGTTGGTTTGTATTATCAACCAGATGTTGTCATGGCAAAAGCAAATGAACAAATTCCAGTGAAATCAATTGGAGCTGTCGTACGTTCGCCGTTAAATCATGTTGTATCACTGAAATCAGCAGGTATTAAGTCACCTAAAGACTTAGAAGGAAAGACAGTTGGATATTCTGGAACTCCTTTAAGTGAAGCATATTTAAAAACGATGGTAAAAGAAGATGGTGGTAATCCAGATACAGTAAAAGTAGTCGATGTTGGATTTGATTTAGTACCAGCGTTAATTACGAAAAAAGTAGATGCTGTAACAGGAGCATACATTAACCATGAAGTACCTGTTATGCGTCATGAGGGCCATGAACCAGCATACTTTAATCCAGCTGATTACGGAGTACCGAACTACCATGAGCTTGTGTTTGTAACGGGTGATAAAACGTTGAAAAAAGATAAAGAAGCATTGCAAGCCTTTTTACGTGGGGCACAAAAAGGGTATGAATTTATGAAGAAAAACCCTGATGAAGCATTAAATATTTTATTAGATCATCAAGAAAAAGAAAACTTCCCGCTTGTACCAGAAGTTGAAAAAGAAAGTATGAAAATTTTATTAGAGAAGATGGAAACGAAAGATGAGCCGTTCTTATCGGATTCAAAAGAGTCATGGGAGAAACAAAACAAATGGTTGAAAGACAAAGGAATGACGAAAGAAATCGTTCCAGCCGATGAATTATTTGAAAACATATTAAAGTAGGCGAATGAATATGAAAAATGAGCTCCATGTAATCTCAAATGGCCATATGCCATTCGAAGAGTTAGTGAATGTAGCGATGCAAATTGAGAGTGAGATTGATTATTTGCATATTCGTGAGCGTGAAAAAAGTACGAAGGAATTGTATGAAGGTGTGGAAAGTCTTTTGAAGAAAGGCTTTCCGGCATCGAAGATAGTGATAAATGATCGAGTTGATATTGCTATTCTATTAAATATTCCGCGTGTTCAGCTAGGATATCGAAGCGCAGATGTAAGGTTAGTAAAAGAAAAGTTTTCTTATTTGCATGTTGGTTATTCAGTACATTCTCTAGATGAAGCGATAGTGGCATTTAAAAATGGAGCGGATTCTCTCGTTTACGGTCATGTATTTCCAACGGCTTGTAAAAAAGATGTGCCAGCGAGGGGGCTTGAAGAAGTTTCAGACATTGCAAAGTGCTTATCCATACCGATTACAGCAATTGGAGGAATTACCACGGAAAACACCGGAGATGTTCTTGCAAATGGTGTAAGTGGCATTGCTGTTATGTCCGGGATTATAAGCAGTAATAATCCGTATAGCAAGGCGAAATCTTATAAGGAATCAATAAGAAAGTGGGCGGAAAAACATGTGTAAGAAGTATGATGTAGCGATTATTGGCGGAGGTGTAATTGGTAGTTCGGTTGCACATTTTCTAGCAGAAAGAGGGCATAAAGTAGCGATTGTAGAGAAGCAAAGAATCGCATCTGAAGCTTCGAAAGCAGCTGCTGGTTTACTCGGTGTTCAGGCGGAGTGGGATGAATATGATCCGTTGTTTGAACTTGCTAGAGAAAGCCGTGCTATATTTCCACAACTTGCAGAAGTTTTACGTGAAAAGACAGGCATCGATATTGGGTATGAAGAAAAAGGCATTTATCGCATTGCTCAAAATGAAGATGAGAAGGAAAGAATTCTTCATATTATGGATTGGCAACAGAAAACAGGTGAAGGTTCTTATTTTCTAACGGGTGATCGTTTGCGAGAAAAAGAGCCGTTTCTATCTGAGTCAATTATAGGAGCCGTATATTATCCGAAAGATGGTCATGTTATTGCACCAGAGCTTACGAAAGCATTCGCACACTCCGCGGCATTTTCTGGAGCTGATATATATGAACAAACAGAAGTGTTAGATATTCGAATTGAAAATGATAAAGTGACTGGGATTGTTACAAGCGAAGGTGTAATCATATGCGAAAAAGTCGTTATCGCTGGAGGGGCATGGAGTACGAAATTACTACAGTATTTCCATAGTGATTGGGGTACGTATCCTGTGAAGGGTGAAGTTGTTGCAGTAAGAAGCAAGAAACAGCTCTTGAAAGCTCCTATTTTCCAAGAACGTTTTTATATTACACCGAAGCGCGGTGGGCGTTACGTAATTGGAGCAACGATGAAGCCTCATACGTTTAATAAAACTGTGCAACCAGAAAGTATTACTTCTATATTAGAGCGTGCGTATACAATATTGCCGGCTTTAAAAGAAGCAGAATGGGAAAGTACGTGGGCTGGGTTAAGACCGCAGTCTAATCACGAAGCTCCTTATATGGGAGAGCATGAAGAAATAAAAGGTTTATATGCTTGTACTGGACATTATCGAAATGGCATTTTATTAAGTCCTGTTTCTGGTCAGTATATGGCTGATTTAATAGAAGGAAAGCAGGAGAATCACTTGCTAGATTCATTGCTTTCTAAAACAGTTTAGAAAGGGGATGGAAGTTTGAATTTAAAAATTAATGGTAACCAAATTGAAGTGCCAGAGAGTGTAAAAACAGTAGCTGGGTTACTTACACATTTAGAATTAGATAACAGAATTGTTGTAGTAGAACGTAATAAAGATATTTTACAAAAAGATGATCATAACGATACATCTGTTTTTGATGGAGACCAAATTGAGATTGTAACTTTCGTAGGAGGCGGTTGATTATGTTAAACATTGGACCATTTTCATTTCATTCTAGACTTTTATTAGGAACAGGAAAATTCCCTGATTTTGATGTACAGCAAAAGGCAATTGATGTATCTGAGGCTGAGGTTTTAACATTTGCAGTACGTCGTATGGATATATTCGATGCGAAGCAGCCGAATTTATTAGAGAAACTTGATGTAAAAAAATATAAGTTATTACCGAATACCGCAGGAGCAAAAAATGCTGAAGAAGCTGTTCGAATTGCGAAATTAGCAAAAGCTTCGGGGCTTTGCGATATGATCAAAGTAGAAGTTATTGGTGATGATAGAACGTTATTACCTGATCCAGTAGAAACGTTAAAGGCATCTGAAATGTTACTAGAAGAAGGATTTATCGTACTTCCGTATACATCTGATGATGTTGTATTAGCACGTAAATTACAAGAACTTGGTGTACACGCGATTATGCCAGGAGCATCACCGATTGGTTCAGGGCTTGGTATTGTAAATCCATTAAATTTAAGTTTCATTATTGAACAAGCGACAGTACCAGTTATTGTTGACGCTGGTATTGGTAGTCCAGCTGATGCAGCATTTGCAATGGAATTAGGAGCGGATGGTGTGTTATTAAATACAGCAGTATCTGGAGCAAACGATCCTATTAAAATGGCATACGCAATGAAATTAGGTATTGAGGCAGGACGATTAGGGTTTGAAGCAGGTCGTATTGCACGTAAACGTTGTGCAACAGCAAGTAGTCCTTTAGAAGGAATGAGTGTAGTTGAATAATCGATATTCTCGCCAAGAATTATTTTCTCCAATCGGAGAAGAAGGGCAACGAAAGATAAGAGAAAAGCATGTACTCATTATTGGTGCAGGCGCATTAGGTAGTGCAAACGCAGAGATGTTTGTAAGAGCAGGCGTTGGTCAAGTAACAATTGTTGACCGTGATTATGTCGATTGGAGTAATTTACAAAGGCAGCAATTGTATGCAGAGAGTGATGTAGAGAATAATCTTCCGAAGGCTGTAGCGGCAAAGAAACGTCTAGAAGAGATTAATTGTGAAGTACGAGTAGAAGCTCTCGTTCAGGATGTAACGGCTGAAGAGTTAGAAGAACTCGTTACAAATGTTGATGTAATCATCGATGCGACTGACAATTTCGAAACACGTTTCATTGTGAATGATATATCGCAAAAATATTCTGTTCCATGGGTTTACGGGGCATGTGTAGGGAGTTACGGCCTTTCTTACACGATTCTTCCAGACAAAACGCCATGTTTATCTTGTTTATTACAATCGATTCCGCTTGGCGGAGCGACATGTGATACAGCGGGTATTATATCACCTGCTGTATCTCTTGTCGTTTCTCATCAAGTAACGGAAGCTCTTAAACTGTTAGTGGAAGATTACGAATCACTTCGAGAGGGACTTGTATCATTTGATGTATGGAAAAATGAATATTCATGTATGAATGTGCAAAAGATTCGTAAACATAATTGTCTATCGTGTGGTGAACAGGCAGTATATCCATATTTAAATAAGGAAAACACTTCAAAAACAGCAGTGTTATGCGGGAGAAATACAGTTCAAATTAGACCACCTCATAAAGAGGAAATGGATTTTGAACAATATAAAAAATTGCTGAATGATCGCGTAAATGATTTGAATGTAAATCCATATTTATTATCATTTTCGGTTGAAGAAAAGAGATTAGTGGCTTTTAAAGATGGCCGTGTACTTGTACATGGAACGAAAGATATAAGCGAAGCGAAAACAATTTATCATCGCTATTTTGGGTAGAAAAGGATGAGTGGGATGAAAGTGAATAAAGCTTTAACAATTGCAGGGTCTGATAGCGGAGGCGGCGCTGGCATTCAAGCAGATTTAAAAACTTTCCAAGAGCTTGGTGTGTATGGAATGACGGCTATTACAGCAATTACTGCTCAAAATACGCTTGGCGTTCAAGGGGTATATCCTGTTTCTTTAGAAGGAATTACGGAACAGCTGAATTCAATTGGTACGGATTTAACGCCAGATGCTGTAAAACTAGGAATGTTATTTAGTAGTGAAATTATTCAAATTGTTGCAGAACATATTAAAAGATTCGGCTGGAATAATATTGTGCTAGATCCTGTTATGATTGCAAAAGGCGGAGCATCATTATTACAACAAGAAGCAGTACAAGCATTAAAAGAATATTTATTGCCATTAGCAACTGTTGTAACACCGAATGTTCCTGAAGCAGAAGTGTTAACTGGGATGGAGATTCATAATATAGACGATAGTAAAGAAGCTGCGAAAGTATTGCATGAATTAGGTGCTAAATATGTGCTTATGAAGGGCGGGCATGCAGAATATCAAGGTAATGAAGTAATCGATTTACTCTTTGATGGAGAAGAGTTTATTGAATTTAGAAGTGAACGAATTCCTTCAAAGCAAACGCACGGAAGTGGGTGTACATTTGCGTCTGCAGTTACAGCAGGACTTGCTAAAGGGTATTCAATTGAAGAGGCAGTTCAAGAGGCAAAACAATTTATTAGTATAGCGATTGAAGAGCCATTGAATATTGGCAGTGGTCATGGGCCGACGAATCATTTTGCATATAAAGTGAAACTATAATCAGTGGGGGGCATCCCCCACTGATTATTAGTTGAACCAATCGGGCGTTTACGGGCAGTTGATCTCCCACCTAACTTCTTTGCTCCAACTGAATTTTGAGGTGGGAGTTTTACTGCCCGTTAATGCGGGGTAAATTGAATAAAGCGCGTGCATAAGTAAGTGAAAAGCCAGTTTTATAACTGGCTTTTTTTCTGTTTACTTTTTCCAAATACAGGAGTAATATATCAGCCAGAATACATTTTTTGTAATACGCTGAGTCCAAATGTATGGAGCGGAGGAACCAATTTGTGCGTCGTCACTAGGGGTGAATCTTTCAATTTTGAAAGTAGGGCTACTCTCAAAGTCCGAATCCGACAGCTAACTTCGTAAGCGTCTTGAGAGAGGACGGTGCCATGATGGATACATCACTTCATCGATCTGATTAGTATAGGGGAATATCAATCTATGTTTGAGTTCTTTTATACTAAGGAGGATGAGGTACATGGAACTAACACTTATTTGTGTTGGAGAAGAAAGCAAGGTAAATAGTTTAAGAGATCTAGTAGCATTTCAACATGAGTTAATTATTTTTACAGCAAATGAAGAGATAGCGGCTGAAGTTAGGAATTGTGGATTTGATTGGACTTATAGTTGTAGTAAGGGGCAGGATTTTACTAGTATTTGTGAGTGTATTAAGAAAGTGATTTTACTAGGAGATGAGCTGCCGATAGTTAGTTTCTTCACAGAACGCATTCGTTTTTCTTTTCAAGCTCCTATTACTGTTGTTACAAGGAATAAACGATATCCGGCCAGGCTCTATGAAACAATTGGAGCTAAATTTGTAGTGTTTACGAACTGTGATAATATTTCTTTTTTATTTTTTGAATAGGGCGGAGGAAATAAAGATGAAGGTGTTGTTACTAGGAGATATAGCGAATCGTTGGGCGGTATCGGTAGAGCGAGTTCAAGAATTGGTGGTGCTTGATCCTATTTTCCCAAGGCCATATATTATATTGCCATCGAAAGACGCTTTATATTTAAAAACAGACGTTATCGAATATGAGCAGTTACATGCAGAATTGTCACAAGTTTATATTCGCGGGAGAAATTTACGTGCTTTTTTACGAGGGGAATAAATAGTGAATGAAAAAAGAGCGAATGCTGAGTGCAACAAGCTATGCACTTCATGTCATTCGCTCTTTTTATTTCGTATTTGAAAGATCATTTCTGTGAAAAAGAAAGAAAAGACGAGAAAATAGATGAAAGAATAGTAATAACACCTAATGTAAGCGTTTAAATAGATGGGTATTTTCTTATTTTCAGTAATTTACCCCTTTACAAGTTAAATTTAGAGGAGTATATTTACTCTCATAAATCATTCATGAAATTTCCAAAAAAAACCTAAAATCGCTGAGTTCCAGAAATGGAGCGGGGGAACCAATTTTGTGCATTGTCACTTGGGGTGAATCTTTCAATTTTGAAAGTAGGGCTACTCTTTAGGCCCGAATCCGACAGCTAACCTCGTAAGCGTTTAGAGAGGAGGTTTACTTTGTGTTGTTCGTTTCGAACACTAAGTAGAGCTTAGTGTTCTTTTTTTGATAACTAGATGGTAAAAATTAACAAAAGTGAGGGGTAGTTATGTTAGATGTTGTAATGATCGGTATTTTTGTTGGGTTAGTCGCATCGATGGCAAGTCTTGCAAGTTGGTCAGATAAAGTTGTGAAAGAAGGGAAGCAATCATGATGATTGCCTTATCGGTTATTGTTGCAGCGATTACGGTGTACTTAGTATACGCATTATTAAATCCAGAAAAGTTTTAATTAGGGGGAATCATTCATTATGATTTGGGTTGCAGTCGTTATTACAATGCTCTTGTTTATTTTAGTAGCAAAGCCAACGGGGATTTATTTAGAGAAAGCCTTTCAAGGTAGCAAGAAGCTAGATAAAGTATTCGGGCCTTTTGAGAAGCTTATTTTTAAAATTACAGGTGTAAAAGGATACAATCAAACGTGGAAACAGTATGCATTATCATTAGTTCTACTCAATGGATTTATGATTGTCGTCGTATATTTCATTTTCAGATTACAAGGTGTATTGCCATTAAATCCAGCGCATATTGAAGGGATGGAGCCTACGCTCGCTTTTAATACAGCGATTAGTTTTATGGCTGATACAAACTTACAACATTACAGCGGTGAAAATGGTTTATCTTATTTATCACAATTAATCGGGATTACATTTTTAATGTTTGCGGCACCAGCAACGACGTTAGCCATCGTTATGACATTTATAAGAGGGCTCGCTGGAAAAGAACTTGGTAACTTTTTCGTTGATTTTACGAGAGCGTTAACGAGAGTTTTTCTTCCTATCGCATTTATTGCGGCGTTAGTCTTTGTCGCACTTGGTGTACCACAAACGTTAGATGGGGCGGTTACAGCACAAACAATTGATGGTGCGAAGCAAAGTATTTTACGTGGTCCAGTTGCATCATTCGTTTCCATTAAGGAACTTGGAAATAACGGCGGAGGATTTTTCGGAGCAAACTCTACACATCCTTTCGAAAATCCAGGGCAAATGAGTAATATTTTGCAAATGATGCTTATGATGTTATTGCCAACAGCACTTCCATTTACGTACGGAAGAATGGTAGGAAATAAAAAACAAGGACGTATCCTTTTCGTTTCACTATTTATGGTGTTTTTACTCGGATTTATAACGATTACTACATCTGAATTAAATGGTAATCCGGCATTAAATGGAATGGGTATCGAACATGTACAAGGAAGTACAGAAGGAAAAGAAGTGCGATTTGGAACAGTATTTTCTTCACTATACGCAACAGTAACGACAGCTGCTGAAACAGGGGCCGTTAATACGATGCATGATACGTTAACACCAATTGGCGGATTAGTACCACTCGTAAATATGATGTTGAATACAGTATACGGTGGTGTTGGAGCGGGCTTTATTAATATTATTATGTATGTAATTATTGCAGTCTTTATATCTGGATTAATGGTCGGAAGGACACCAGAGTTTTTAGGTAAAAAGATTGAAGGTAAGGAAATGAAATTGATTGCGGTAACGATTTTATTTCATCCATTGCTTATTTTAGGATTTTCGGCATTAGCGCTTTCAACAAGTTTAGGAACGGATGCCATTTCTCATTCAGGTTTCCACGGTTTGACGCAAGTTGTATATGAATACACATCGTCAGCTGCGAATAACGGATCTGGATTTGAAGGATTAGCAGATAATACACCGTTTTGGAATATTACGACTGGTTTAGTTATGTTTTTAGGACGCTATTTCAGTTTAATTACGATGCTAGCTGTTGCAGCTTCACTGAAAGAGAAGACGGTAGTACCAGAAACAGTCGGAACATTCCGTACGGATAATAGTTTATTTGGTGGTATTTTCATCGGAACGATTGTAATTGTCGGTGCGTTAACATTCTTCCCGATGTTAGTACTTGGCCCAATTGCAGAATTTCTTACATTGAAGTAATGGAGGGTAAATGATGAGACCGGTAGTAGTAAAAGAAAAACAAGTGAACGAGTCACAAATACATGTTGTAGAAGATGAGGTTAGACAAGCGAAAACGATGGATCGTGATATCGTGACACATGCGATGAAACAATCCTTTGCGAAATTGAATCCGAAAGTAATGATAAAGAATCCGATTATGTTCGTTGTGGAAATTGGATTTATCATTACGTTAATTTTATCCTTTCTTCCAAGTAGTTCTAGTAGTGTACCAGGATGGTTTAATATAACAGTTTCTCTCATTCTATTATTTACAGTTTTATTTGCTAACTTTGCAGAAGCGTTAGCTGAAGGTCGTGGTAAAGCGCAAGCCGATTCGTTAAAACAATCGAAGAAAGATGTATTTGCAAATGTTGTAAAAGAAAATGGAGATATTGTTCAAGTTTCAGCAACTGATCTGAGAAAAGGTGACGTTGTTATTGTAAAACAAGGAGAAATGATTCCAAATGATGGTGAAGTAATTAAAGGTTTAGCGTCTGTCGATGAATCTGCAATTACAGGGGAATCAGCTCCTGTAATAAAAGAGGCGGGTGGCGATTTTTGTTCAGTAACAGGCGGTACGATGGTCGTAAGTGATGAGATTACGATTGTCATTACGAGTAACCCTGGCGAATCATTTATTGATAAAATGATTTCTTTAGTAGAAGGGGCTGCTCGCCAAAAAACGCCGAATGAGATTGCTTTAAATACAGTATTAACGAGTTTAACTCTTATTTTCTTAATCGTTGTTGTGACGTTGCCGATTTTTACAAATTATTTAGGGTTTCAAATTGATACAGCTGTGCTTGTAGCGTTGTTAGTTTGTTTAATTCCAACGACAATTGGTGGGCTATTATCAGCGATTGGTATTGCTGGGATGGACCGTGTGACAAAGTTTAATGTGTTAGCGATGTCGGGTAAAGCAGTAGAAGCTGCGGGTGATATTAATACTATTATTTTAGATAAAACAGGTACGATTACTTTCGGGAATCGGATGGCACATACACTGCTCCCTGTAGGAAATGAAACGATTGAGCAAGTAGGGAAATGGGCTGCGATGAGCTCAGTTTTAGACGAAACACCAGAAGGTCGATCAGTTATAGAATATGTACAAACGAAATCTATATCATATAATAGAGAACTTGCCGAACAAGGTGAATTTGTTCCGTTTAAAGCAGAAACGAGAATGAGTGGTGTTGATTTACAGGACGGAACAAAAGTGAGAAAAGGTGCTGTTGGTGCTGTTATTGAATGGGTTCAATCACAAGGCGGAACGATTCCGAAAGATGTAAATCAAAAAGCAGATTTCATTTCAAAAGAGGGCGGGACACCGCTTGTAGTTGCAGTAGCCGATCGTATTTACGGTTTAATTTATTTAAAGGATACAGTAAAACCTGGTATGCGTGAACGTTTTGAACAATTACGTCAAATGGGAATTAAAACAGTTATGTGTACAGGGGATAATCCATTAACAGCAGCGACAATTGCAAAAGAAGCAGGGGTAGATGAATTCGTTGCTGAGTGTAAACCAGAAGATAAAATTGCGGTTATTAAAGCAGAGCAAGATAAAGGGAAACTTGTAGCGATGACAGGTGATGGTACAAATGATGCTCCGGCATTAGCGCAGGCCGACGTTGGATTAGCGATGAATAGTGGTACGACAGCTGCGAAAGAAGCAGCGAATATGATTGATTTAGACTCGAATCCAACAAAAATTATTGAGGTTGTAGGAATCGGTAAGCAATTGTTAATGACGCGTGGTGCGTTAACGACGTTTAGTATTGCGAACGATATTGCAAAATATTTTGCAATCATTCCAGCAATGTTTACACTTGCGATTCCGCAAATGGAAGCATTAAACATTATGAAATTAACATCACCGCTTTCAGCAATCTTATCAGCATTAATATTTAATGCGGTTATTATTCCATTACTTATTCCGCTAGCGATGAAAGGTATCGCATATAAACCGATGAGTTCGAATGCACTACTTAGCCGAAACTTACTCATTTACGGGCTTGGCGGAGTTATCGTTCCGTTCATTGGAATTAAAGTAATTGATATGATCGTCGGTCTGTTCATATAAGGAAGAGGGGAAAAAAGATGGCGAAAAAACAAAGTATACTTTCACCAATTATTCGTATTACTTTTACGTTCTTAGTCTTGTGCGGCCTTGTATACCCGCTTATTGTAACTGGTATTGCGCAAGCGGTAATGAAGGATAATGCGGATGGAAGTCTTATATATAATGATAAGGATGAAGTAGTTGGTTCAAAATTAATCGGTCAAAATTTTACAGATCCACGTTATTTTCATGGGCGTGTCTCTAGTATAGAATATAAAGCAGAAGCGTCTGGTTCAAATAATTATGCACCGTCTAATCCAGATTTAGCAAAACGAGTTGAGAAAAGTATTGATGACTGGAAGAAACAAAACCGGGCCATTCCAGTTACAGAAGTACCGATAGATTTAGTGACGAATTCAGGTTCAGGGCTTGATCCTGATATTAGTCCGAAGGCCGCTTCCGTACAGGTGGATCGCATCTCGAAAATAACGAATATTCCGAAAGAAAAGCTAGATCAATTGATTAAGGATCAAACGGAAGGTGCTGCACTTGGTTTGTTTGGAGAAGATCGCGTGAACGTCTTAAAGTTAAATTTAGAATTACAGAAACTAATGAAATAGTAACAGTGCTACCTCAATCTAAAGGATTGAGGTAGTGTTGTTTCGAAAGAAAGGCTGTGAGTATTTTGTATGCGGATGACTATAAACCGACGTTTCAAAGGCGAACGCCAGAGGAATATTTAGAATATATTCGTCAGCAAAATCGCGGGAAGTTAAAGCTATACGTAGGTGCTGCTCCAGGAGTAGGGAAAAGTTATAAAATGCTCTATGATGCTAGAGAAATGAAAAAAGATGGTATGGATATTGTCATTGGTTTAATTGAAACGCATGGGAGAATTGAGACGGAAGAAGCAATTGCTGATTTAGAAAAAGTTCCGTTAAAAGAAATTTTCTATAAAGGAAAGGTATTTTATGAGCTTGATGTGGAAGGAATTATAAAGCGTGCGCCGCAAGTAGTTGTAGTGGATGAACTCGCGCATAGTAATATTCCTGGATCTAAAAATAAGAAGCGTTATATGGATGTTCAAGAATTGCTAGAGGCTGGTATATCAGTATTATCAGCATTTAATATTCAACATTTAGAAAGTGTTCATGATATTGTAGCTCAAATTACGAATGTCAAAGTACGAGAGCGTATCCCAGATTTTATTTTGCAAAAAGCAAATGAAATTCAACTTGTTGATGCAACACCTGAGGTACTCCGGAAGAGATTAATCGATGGAAAGATATATAAGGAAGAAAAAATAGAGCAAAGCTTACAAAACTTCTTTACGCTTAATAATTTAGGAGCACTAAGAGAATTGTCGCTTCGTGAAGTTGCAGATGATATGGATGAGAAAATTAGTCAAACAGTTATAGAACCAATTGGGGTGAAAGAAAAAATTCTCGTTTGTGTGCAATACAGTTCAACAGCAGAGAAATTAATACGGAGAGGTTGGCGCATGGCTGATCGGTTAAACGCTGAATTGTATGTGTTAAACGTCGAAAGGGAAAATATAGATTCCCTTTCAGCAGGGAAAAAGCAAACAATTGAAGAGTGGAAATCGCTAACGAATCAATTTGATGCGAGCTTTGTATTAGAAGAAGCGAAAGGAAGAAAGCCCGCTGATGTTATTATTGAAGTCGCGAACAGACTACAGGTGACACAAGTTTTACTCGGGCAATCGGCGAGAACACGGTGGGAAGAAATACGAAAAGGTTCTATTGTAAATGAAATTATGAGACAAACGAAGTATATTGATATTCATATTGTTGCTGATCAAAGAGCTTAAATAGAGCCCACCTTTCGGGGGCTCTATTTGGCCTTTTGTGCGGTAGGAAAGCGTAGCATTTTCATCACATATAAGATTACGAGTAAAAACATAATGGCTCCTATGAAGAAAATCCAAAAGTAATTTTGATTAAATAAAAGAAATCCACCTACAAGTGGCCCTGTTCCCATACCGAGATAGCGAATAAAGTTGTACATACCGATAGCTGTTGCGCGTTCTTGTACGAATTCTTCCGTTAATAAAGTAGTGTGAGTTGGCATAGAGAGTTCCATGCTAAAACCGTATAAAGAGGTAACGATAATGATGAATGGGATATTGATGCTATATGTGAAAGAGAATAAAGTGACACATATAATATTGAAGAAACTAATAATGAATAAAGCTTTCATTGTTGTGAGGTGTTTTTGCAAAAACTTGTAGCAATAACTTCCTAACATAATAGAAAGGGACATCGGTATAAACATAAGACCAATTTCACTTGTGCCTAGATGAAATATATTTGTTAATATGCTAGGTAAAAAAACGAGGAAACAGAAATACACACAAAATTGAATAAAGCCAATAAGAGTAATAGAAAATCCAGTTTTATTTTTTAAGATAAGCCAGTAATTCTTTTTTGCTTTTAGTTGCTCAATTACATTTGGTTTTGTTTCTGGAAGTAGTGAAATGTTTATGATTAATAAGATGATGCCAATTATAGATAAAAACAGAAATACGGATAAGTGGCCATGTATACTGCCGAGATAACCACCTATGAGAGGGCCAATCGCAGGTGCGAGAGCAAGTAACATTTGATAAAGGCTCATTGCTTCTCCGCGTTCTTTTCCTTCAAATAAATCACCTATAATCGTTGCTGCGACTATAGGTATAGCGGCTATTCCTATAGCTTGAACAGCTCTAAAGAATAGAAATAAGTAAATGCTTGGTGAGAGAGCACAACCAATTGAGCTGATTGTACTAATAATTAAACTAGGGATAAGGACAGATTTTCTTCCCTTTGTATCAATTAAAGGTCCATATATGAGCTGCATAACCGCAAGAACGAATGTGAAAAGTGAAACGGTTAAATTTACAAGATAAAGAGAAGTATGAAACGAATTTTGAATCATCGGCAAGATAGGTGTATAAATATTTTGAGCGAAGGAACCGAGTAAGGCACTCATACAGACAACATATAAAATGAAATTCAGTTTGGTTTTTTCCATAATGCTAACCTCCTTGTTATTTAGTTTCCTTGGAAACTAAATTTATTTTAACATGATTTTCTCACTTGTAAAGATGGAGAAATGATTTTAAAATGGTATATAGTTAAATTGTTTCTTTGGAAACTTAGGGGGCGAACGGATTGGAACATACAACGAAACAAATGGAAATACTTTCGGACATTCGTACACTTTTGCATAAAAAAGAAGAACATTTGAAAGGACAAAATGAGAAATTTCTTCGTGAGACAGGTATAAGTGGTATGTCTTTATCTGAATTACATGTTATCGAATGTACCGGGAAAAATGGTCTGATGAATGTAACTGCTATTACGACAGAAATGGGAATGACGAAGGGCGCAATCTCTAAAATTTGTACAAAGTTATTTCAAAAGCAGTTCGTTGAGAAGATGCAAATGTTAGACAATCAAAAAGAAATTTTCTTCCGCTTAACGGAAAGAGGAAATGAAATATATAAAGCTCATGAAAAGTTGCATAAACAAGCTGAAGAAAAGTGGCTGTTACTTTTAGATACATATACGAAAGAAGAACAAGATTTTATTCAAAGGTTTATAAAGGATATCTCTGGTTATTTGGAAATATAATTGGAAGAAAAAATCCCTCCATTTCAAGCCTTTTCAATATAATTTCTGAAAGAACTCATATATAATAGAACAAGATACTTAACATAGTGAATAATTAAAGAGTCAATATATATAAAGAGGAGAGAATAACATGCTTGAAAATACGGGGTTAGTATTAGAAGGCGGCGGTATGCGTGGTGTATATACGGGCGGGATACTAGAATACTTTATGGAACAAGGTTTATATTTTCCATATGTAGTCGGTGTATCAGCTGGTGCTTGTCATGCAGCGTCGTATCTTTCCAGACAAAGAAATAGAAATAAAACGGTCAATATTGATTATGTATCACATCCGAAGTATTTATCATATAAAAACTTATGGAGAAAACGTCAGTTATTTGACATGGATTTCATTTTTCATGAAATACCAGAAAAGCATGTGCCGTTTGATTTTGAAACATACTTTAATAGTCCCGAACGTTTCCTTGTAGGAACAACGGATTGTGAAACAGGGCAGTCTGTTTATTTTGAAAAAGAGGGAACGAATGATGATGCGCTCAATTTATTACAAGCGTCTAGTTCATTACCTTTCATTGCACCAGTAGTAAATTACCGTGGTAAGCAATTGTTAGATGGCGGGATTTCTGATCCGATTCCAGTCCGTAAAGCACAGGAGGATGGATTTAGAAAATCAGTCGTTATTTTGACGAGAAATTATGGTTACGCAAAGAAAAAATCAAAATTTGGCTGGGTTGCAGCGAAAGCTTATAAAAAATATCCGAACCTTGTTAATACGATGCTAACTCGTTATGAAGTGTATAATGAAACACTTCACTACATTGAAAAAGAAGAGCAAGCGGGTAATTTATTTGTTATTCGCCCAGAAGTGCCGCTTCAAGTAGATCGTATGGAAAAAGATGCGACAAAACTACAAATTTTATATGAGCAAGGCTATGAAGATGCAAAGAGACAGTTTGCAGATTTACAGGCATTTTTGCAAAAATAAGTATTAGGCTGTGGAGATGGAGTTCTCTGCAGCCTTTTTTATTATTGGTTTCAATACCGAATGTTGGTTATATACATTTTTTGGATTATGGTATAATATGGATAAAAGTATGTAGAGAGGTGATACATATGGAAAATGTATATAAAGGGCTTAGACATACTGGATTTACAATGTTGCTTATTTTTGGTGGCGTATTTCTACTGCGCTGGTTCATTCATGATGAAATGTTATTAGATCAACTTATTGGTTTTAGTATAGGAATGGTAATGGTTATTTCATCAGTGTTCATTCAAAAGTATAGTAAAGAATTGCAGGTAAATGAGAAATATTAAAGGTTTCTAACCTCTTTTAAGTAGTTTGGTCGTAGAGGAGGCTTTCATATGACTTTTTTATTTGCGGTATATTTTGTTTTTATTATGACATTGTTAATTACATTTCTTCTTTCTAAAAGATCATTTGAGAAGCCTTTTATTAAATATATACCAGCGTTCATATTGTTTATTTTGGCTTTCATTTCTTCTATTATTTTTATATTTAATAACGGAATGGGAGAGCTTATGATAGCAATCTTCTTAGGTGTTACAGCAATAGCGAACGGTCTTTTGCTTTTTGCGTTGAAAGTAGTTCGTGTGATTGTTGCAAAAGGAAAGTAGCGCATCGGAATTCGATGCGCTACTTTTTTATCCCGCATTAACGGGCAGTAAGACCCCCACCTCAAAATTAGGCGAAAGCAAAGAAGTTAGGTGGGGGATCAACTGCCCGTAAATGCCCGATTGGTTCAACTAATAATCAGTGGGGGGAGAAAACCCCCACTGATTAAAGTTTCACTTTATTTACGCTTCTTTTTAATAAATGAAAAGGCTAAAGCTGCAATTAAAATACTGCCTTTAATGATATCTTGCGCATAATAAGGAACGTTCATCATTGTAAGGCCGTTTAATATGATTCCAATTAATACGGAACCAAGAAATGTTCCGATGACATTTGGTTTCTTAGCACCGAACATTGCATAACCGATATAGGCAGCTGCAACTGCATCCATTAATAATGGGGCGCCAGCTGAAACTTGTCCTGTTCCAACGCGGCTACATAGAATAATACCGCCAATAGAGGCAAGTAAACCGCTAATCATATAAGCATATACACGGTAACGATCAGTAGGAATACCAGCTAGTCTAGCAGCTTCTCGATTCCCACCTGTCATATAAAAGAAACGACCGTACGTTGTTTTTTCTAAAAATACATATGCAATTAAAACGACGATAAGCATGATAATGACAGGGACTGGAATTCCTAACACAGAACCTTGACCGATAAATAAAAAGGATGGAATAAAATGTCCTTTGGCACCAGACATTCCTTCATAAATAGAAGATCCTTTTGAAAATGTTAAGTGTATTCCATTCACGATATACATGATACTTAATGTAGCTAGTAAATCTGGTAGTTTAATTCGGATAACGAGTAGTGCATTTAATAATCCAACTAATAGCCCACAAAGAATAGGAACAAGGAGTGTGACTAATAGTTCTTGTCGATATAAAACGAGACAGGAAGCAGCGGCAATGGTTGCTAAACTAGCGGTAGAGCCGACTGATAAATCAAATCCATCTACAATTAATGTAAAGGTAACACCAATTGCAAGTAACGTTACGATAGAAATGGAACGTAAAATATCACTAATATTGTTGTATGTTAAAAAAGAATCGTTGACGATAGAGAAGAAAATTGTAACACCTATAATGATAGCAATCGTACTAAATTGATAAAAAAGATGAGTAGGTAAATATAGTTTCTTAGTTTTTGTTTTATGAACGAGATTCAATGGAATAACTCCCTTCAGATAAATGTAAAAGCTGTTCAGGAGATAGTTCGTTTGGTAAGTATTCACCTACAAATTCTCCGTTTGCCAGTATAAGAATGCGATCAGCGATATGTAGTGCTTCATCTTGTTCTCCTGTGAAGTAAATTACGGAACTTCCGTTTTCAGTAATGTTACGAATGAATTGAAAAATGTCTTGTTTCGCAGCGACGTCGACACCTTTAGTTGGCTCATCCAAAAGAAATAGATTAGGTTTGAATCCATTCCACTTTGCAATCGAGACTTTTTGTTGATTTCCGCCGCTAAGTGAATGAATAAAGGTTTTTGGATCATTTGGTGAGATGCTGAAAGCGGTAATTGCCGCAGTAGCATTATTTAATTCGGTTTGTTTTCTTCTCCAACCTGATTGGTGTAAATTTGTGTGACTTATAATATCTTCCGAAAGAAATACGCCTTGTTTTCTTCTTTCCTCTGGTACAAGTGCGATCTTTGCTTTAATCGCATCTCGCGGTGTTTTAATTGTTATTGTTTGACCATCTATTTCTGCGTGATAAGTATGACGAGTACCAAATAACGTTTCAGCAAGTGTTGTTTTGCCACTGCCAATTAATCCGTATATCACAACAGTTTCACCTTTCCGTACGGTGAGAGAAAGGGAAGAATGGTCTTTGTGTAATGGAAGTTCTTGTACTTTAAATAATTCTTCGTTTCCTCGTTTTGGTGCTGTATTAATAGGAAGTGTAAGTTGTTTTCCAGTCATCGCTTCCACAATTTGTTGATCTGTAACCTTTGTAATCGCTTCAGAAAGTGCAACTTTACCGTTATGTAATACGGTTACATCATCCGCGAAATTTCGAATCTCTGATAAACGATGAGAAATTAAGATGATGCCAATTCCTTTCAATGTTAAATCGTTTAATAGTTGCCCGAAGGTTTCAACTTCTTTCGGTCCAAGAGAAGAAGTAGGCTCATCTAATAAAAGATAATTTGTATTGTTGGATAAAGCTCTTGCGATAAGAAGTAACTGTTTTTCATGTAATGAGCAGTTTGAAACATCTTCCGAAACATTTAAATCAGCCTGTACAGTTTGCAAATGTTGTTTAGCGAGTGAGACTAATTTTGACTTTGAAAATAGTACTTTATTTTGCATTGCTAAATGATCGATTAGTACATTTTCTAATACAGATAATCCAGGAATAAGTCCGTGATCCACTTCTTGTGTTACGAAAGAAATACCATGCTTTTTTGCATCGCGTGGTGAAGTAAAGGAAATAGACTGATTATCAATTTTTATATTCCCAGCAACTGGTTGGATTTCACCAGTTGCTATTTTTAGTAAAGTACTTTTTCCCGCACCATTCATTCCTAGTAAAGCGTGCACTTTTCCTTTTTGAATATGAATAGAAACATCTTCTAGAACAGGTGTAGCTACATGATAAGAATGTGTAATGTTTTGAAGAGAGAATGTCATCATTTTTTCTCCTTCTCTAATTTTTTCATCCAAGGAGAATATGCATCTTTTGAGTCTCCCCAACCGTTTATATGCTTTGATAATTGATCCATCGTTATATTTTCTTGTGGCAAACTATTTTTCTTTACTAAATAAGGTTCTAGTGAATAAATATCTGGCGTTTGTTCACCAACGATTTTCTTGTATAAGAAACGCACTTGAACTTTACCGACTTCAGCTGGATCGGTTGCAGCCGTAGCAGTCCAAGGTGAATTTTCTTTTTGCATGAGTTGTAAATCTTCATTACTTAAGTCAATGCTGTATACTTTTATATCTGTACGACCAGCTTGTTCGAGTGCTTTGACGGCCCCTTTAGCAAACTCATCCCACGAAGCGAAAATAGCTTGTAAATCACCTTTTTTTGGATATTTTTTTAGTAAAGCCTCTACTTGTGTTTGCGTATCAAGTGGTGTGTTATTACTAGCGGTACCAAAGCGTGCAACTTCTTTTATATTTGGATAACGTTTATAAAAAGCATCAATGATAATATTGCGACGTTCCATTGGGGCAAATCCGCCAACCCATACGACGGCGATATTTCCTTGGCCATTCAAATCTTCCGCTAACGTTTTTAATGATTTCCATGCAAGACTATAGTCATCTTGATCAATAATTGTCACACCTGGCAAGCGTAGATCGTTATCAAACGCAACTACGGGAATATTCGCCTGTAACGCTTTTTCTACTCCAGGTTTTAGTGCTTCAGAGCGACCGTGATCAATTAAAATACCATCCACTTTTGAATTAATAGCAGTATCTAAATTTGCAGCCATTTTTGCTAAATCGTTATCAGAATTGTAGACTTGTACACTGCCGCCAAATAGCTCGACTTGTTTTTTGACGCCCTCAATATATTGAGAGGAAAAAGTTCCGATGGACATTTGCATAATTAATGCGATTTTTAATGGCTTCTTCATTTGGCTTGGAACTTCTGTTTGTAAGTGGTTTTCTACCGTTGTAGTCGCCTTTTTCACAGTTTCTTGCTTTTGTGAAGAGATAGCATCTTGTTCATTTGTACAAGCTGTTAATGTAAATAAGAGAAAAATAAGTACGATGGAACATAATTTTTTCATAAAAAAATCCCTCCTAAACTAAGAAGAGAGAGGAGGGAGTGAAAATAAAAAACGCCTTTTCATATAGAAAAGACGTCTTATCATATTACTCTTATCTTTCAACACAATGTGTTGTAAGAATTAGCACCGTGCCCATAAATGGGTCGGTTGCCGGGCTTCGTAGGGCTCATCCCTCCACCTGCTCTTGATAAGACATCGAATATTTAACTATTTTGAATTATTTCACAAATGGATGGTATTGTCAAACAGTATTTATAAAAAAAATCCCTCAGGAAGAGGGATTTTAATGTGGTAAGAAAACTAATTGATAAGCGAACAAGATTCCGAATAAATACACAAGTGGGTGAACAGCACGGAATTGTCCTTTTGCCACTTTCATAAGTGGGTATGAAATAAATCCAAGTGCAATACCTGTTGAAATACTTGATGTAAGTGGCATGCTTAAGATTACTAAAAATGCTGGGAATGCTTCATCGAATGTATCCCAATCGATGTGGCGAACTGAACCCATCATAAGACTACCAACGATAATTAATGATGGTGCTGTAATAGCTGAAACGCCAGAAACAGCACTCACTAACGGCCCGAAGAATGCTGCTAATGCAAATAGAACAGCTACTGTAACAGTTGTTAAACCAGTACGACCACCGGCTGCAACACCAGCAGATGATTCAATGTAAGCTGTTGATGGTGTTGTTCCGAACATAGCTCCAATTGTTGCTGAGAATGAGTCAGATAGAAGAGCTCGTCCTGCTTTTGGAAGCTTTCCATCTTTCATGAATCCACCTTGTTGTGCTACACCAAGTAATGTTCCTGTTGTATCAAATAATGTAACAAGGAAGAATGAGAACACAACGCCGTATAATCCGTAGTTAATTACATCAGATACAGCAGTAATTGGGTTTGCAACGATAATACCTTCTGGTAATCCAGGCATTGACGTAACGCCATTTGAGAACGTTAATTGCCCTGTGAAATAAGCGATAATACCAGTTAGTAACATTCCGATAAATAGTGCCCCGTTTATATTTAAAGACATAAGGATAATTGTAATTCCAAGGCCGGCTAATGCTAGTAGAACTGGAGCAGAGTGAAGATCGCCAAGCCCAACTAAGTTGGCATCATTTTTAGTAACAATTCCTGTTAAGCGCAAACCGATAAAAGCAATAAAAAGACCGATACCAGCAGTAAGTGCATGTTTTAAGTTTTCAGGAATTACTTCCATTAATTTCGTACGGAAAGATGTGAATGATAACAAAATTAAAATCATACCTGCTACGAATACAGCAGAGAATGCAATTGCGAAAGTCATGCCTTCATGAGCTTTGACAACAGAGTAAGAGAAGTAAGCATTTAATCCCATACCTGGTGCAATTGCGATTGGTAAGTTTGTAAAGATTGCCATAAATAATGTTCCGACAACAGCGGCGATAATAGTAGCTGTAAATGCTTGTTCAAACGGAACACCTGCATCCCCAAGGATGACAGGGTTTACGACAATGATATATGCCATTGTTAAAAAGGTAATAATACCTGCCATAATTTCAGTTTTAATAGAAGTTTTATGTTTTGAAAGGTTAAACATATAAACATCCTTTCTTTTTACGAATAATTTTCACAACAGTTATATATAATATTCGTTTTTTAACTATTTTGCAATAGTTTTGCATAAAAACTTTAGAACAACTCATATTTTATGTCGTAAATTCGAATATTAATCGTAAAACTGTGTGTGCATTGCGGTTCTTTAATGTGTAAGTAGTTTTTTTTATTGTGCGCATTATAAGGGGAAAGGAGTTGAAGGAAGTTATGCCGCAGCAAAAAAACTTTTTAACAATGCCAGCGCAACATCAAAATAAACAGCCTGGTATTGAATCGTTAATGAATCCTCTTCCAAAGTTTGAAGATCCAAATTATAAAGGAAGCGAAAAGTTAAAAGGAAAGAATATATTAATTACAGGGGGAGATAGTGGAATTGGGAGAGCTGTGTCCATCGCCTTTGCAAAAGAGGGAGCAAATATTGCGATTGCTTATTTAGATGAGGATGAAGATGCAAATGAGACGAAAAAACTTGTTGAAAAAGAAGGCGTGAATTGTGTATTACTGCCGGGGGATTTGAGTAGTGAACAACATTGTAAAGATATTGTGGAAGAGACCGTCCGGCAGCTGGGCAGTTTAAATGTTCTTGTTAATAACGTCGCACAGCAATATCCGCAACAAGGACTAGAGTATATTACAGCGGAACAGCTAGAAACGACATTCCGTATTAATATTTTCTCTTATTTTCATGTTGCAAAAGCAGCGCTATCCCATTTAAAGCAAGGGGATGTAATTATAAATACAGCATCTATCGTTGCGTATGAAGGAAATGAAACGTTGATCGATTATTCTGCAACGAAAGGAGCAATTGTCGCGTTTACAAGGTCGCTATCTCAATCATTAGTACAAAAAGGGATTCGTGTAAATGGTGTTGCCCCAGGTCCAATTTGGACACCGCTTATTCCATCAAGTTTTGATGAGAAAAAAGTATCACAGTTCGGGAGCAATGTTCCTATGCAAAGACCTGGTCAGCCGTATGAATTAGCGCCTGCGTATGTATATTTGGCGTCTAATGATTCGGCATATGTAACAGGGCAGATGATACATGTAAATGGGGGCGTTATTGTAAATGGATAGATTTCATTTATAAGAGCAAAGTAAAGCTAATTGCATTTATCCCGCTATTTGCGGGCAGTAAGACTCCTACCTCAAAATTCAGGTGGAGATAAATGCCCGATTGGTGTGGGCTAATACTCAGTGGGGGATAGACAAAATCTCCACTGAGTAAAGTTTCATTTTATTATGATGTTAGTGCTAGGGAGGATTTAGATGAAGAAAGTATGGTTGATTATAATCCTATTTTTCTGCCTACCAGCTAGCGTTTTTGCTAATACAGATCATTTAATATTAGTTAACCTTAAAACGAATCAGCTGTCTTTTTTTGAAGAGGGAAACTATAAGAGAACATTTCCGATAACGACAGGAAGAGATAGTACCCCGACGCCTGAAGGTAATTTTTGTATTATAACTAAGTATAAAAATAAAGAATACCATCGAAAAAAAATACCTGGGGGTGCGCCGAATAATCCTCTCGGTACGAGGTGGTTAGGTCTGGATAAAAAGGAATATGCGATTCACGGGACAAATCGGGAATGGACGATTGGAAGTCGAGAGTCGAATGGTTGTATTCGCATGCATGATCGGGACATACAATGGTTATATGAACGGGTACAATTACAGACGAAAGTAATTATTTCTCGTTTTTATACGAGTCCCGAATATGAGGCGTATAAGCTTGGTTATCGTGTTGTGAGTTGGAATGGTCGTAAAGTAGAAGAAGAACAAATTGGAACACTTACGCTAGTAGACCGTGTAAATATATATTGGCAAGAACCAAATGGACAATTGACGAAAGTAAAAACGGTATTGCCAAATGAAAAATATGCAGTGTACTCCAAACGAAAAGATGGAATATATTATATAGGAAGCAATTTGTATATTGTTGATGAAACGGGAGAAAAAATTCGTTATGAGCAATTACCTTATTCGATCTTAAGTAATATATATAAAAGAAAATATGATGTTCCGTAATAGCTACCGTGTATAGGCGGTAGCTTATTTGTGATGAAGTGAAACTTAATGGGGGAATTACTCTTCTTTGCTGATTATAAACTTATACTAATTGGGATTCATGTAAATAGCGGGATAAAAAAATTGAAACAGCAACTATTATGTTTTGCTGAATATAATACAGTACAGATTGGGGGGCGGTCACATTATGAAAAGTGAATTTGCATTTAAAATTTTCTTAATCACGACTTGTTTATTTATCGTGTATTTATATGCGTTACTCGTCTTCTCCTTTTATGTTCCATATATTGATTTAATATTGTTCGTCGGATTTATTTGGGCGTTTGTTAAAGCGAGGGAAGGGGAGAAGAGTGTATATCGACGCATCACTTTATGCGGGACGGTCCTTCTCGTTATTTTGTACTTTTTTATAATGCATGATTTTTGGAGAGGAATGTAAAAAAGCATACGACTAATCGTATGCTTTTACGTTTAATATTTTGGTTTAAATGTATGGCAACAAGTTTCTACACTCGTTGTTACAGAACTTTCAAGCGTCTCGTTTGTTAAAGTAGCGCTTGTAAACGAATCATTTGTATTCTGACCAGCCTCTTGTGCATCCGGTTGAACAACGATTGCACTTGCTTGACAAAAGTTACCTTGTCCCCAAAATGAGCAATTGGAAACAGAGCATTTTACTTCAGGCATAAAACCCCCTCCTTATACATTAGTGTGGGATTTTACGTCCATTTCATGTATAGAAGGAGTTTCCTTTTCTCGTTATTTTTTCGTTTGCTCAAGCCATTCTTTTAATTTGTCTTTCGGTTGTTCACCACTAATACGGCTTACTTCTTTGCCATCTTTAAAGTGAATGATTGTTGGAGTTCCTTTAATTTTATATTCATCCCAAGGAGCATCTAGTTTTTCAATGTCCATAACTTTCATATCAACGTTCAAGTCTTTAGCCATTGGTACTACGATAGGAGATAGCTTTTGACAATGAACGCAAGATGTTTGATAAAAGTATACTGTTTCTTCTTTTTTCTCTTTTAAATTCTTTTGAAGATCTGAAAGAGAGATTTTATTTGTGTAGTAGTCAGAACCATCTGTTTGACTACCAGTAGCATTATCAATTTTTTGGCTAGTTGAAGCATTTTTTTCTTCCATTTGTGTTACAGCAAAAATTGCTGCAAACAAGGCGATAATAATACCGCCAAATATAAGCATTTTTTTCATTCTTTCATCTCCTTATTTGTTTTTGATTACGATGAAGCTACAAACAGCGATTGTGATAAAGCCGATAAGTGCTAAAAACGGGATTGTCACAAAGCCGAACCAGTTTATGTATTCTCCCGTACAAGGTACGCGGCCGCAAGCTGCCCCAGCAGCTGAAAATGCTGCGATTTTTTGAATTGCATAGTGATATAAAGATATACAAGCACCAATACTTGCGATTGGTAAAGAATAACTTGCAATGCGATAGTCTTTCTTTACTACAGCGATACCGAGCCATAAAACGAATGGATACATAAAAATACGTTGATACCAACAAAGGACACAAGGCTCAAATTTCATGATTTCGGAAAAGTATAGACTTCCTAATGTAGCAATAAACGAAGCTCCCCATGCAGTAAGTAAAGCATATTCTTGCTTTTTTTCTCGTCCCATATTTTATACCTCACTTATAATAGTTACATACTAAATTATAGTATGAAGTAGTAGGGAAAAGAAAGAAAAAATATGTTTATCAATAAAAGTTTTATAAGGAGAAACTTTTATTGGTATAAACATTTTAAAAAAGCGCCATTCTCATAAAGAGAATAGCGCTATATTTTACATTTGAATTTGCTCTACTTCTTCTACATGTGACTTTTGGGATGCGTGGTCAATATATTGAAATAGGAGTTGCAATTGTTTATCAACTTCTGGTAGTTCTTTACTGTATTGATAAGCGTGTAAAAAATGCTCAATACGCTTAGAAAATAATTGATCGTTCGTCTGAACCATGAGAACGAGTAATTTATCCCAATTACAGCAATACGTGTAATAGAGAGCTTTATCATAGTCGTTATATGTTTGCACTGTGTACCCTCCTTACTGAGGAGTTATATATAGTGTGTGACAAGTAAGGAGAAATAAACTTGAAAGAATTTGTTAAGAAAAAAAGTGAATGAAAAGAAAAAAACGAGGTGTTTCCTCGTTTTTATGCTTTTGGCATTGGCGTAGGTGTTGGCTTGCCATAGCCTTCTTTGTATTTATTGTCAATATAGTTACGAATTTCAAGAGTTGATTTTCCTTTTTGTTTCATCGCAGCAGATTCAACTGCGATTTCTAGACAATTGACGCAAGTTGTTGCGTGGGAATCCCAAACAACTTCACCATTCTTTTTAATTTCACGAATAAAGCAGTTTTTATTATTTTTATGTCCTACACTCTCACCGCAACCGCAGTAACATGGAATCCAATCTAATAGCTCTGCATTTTGTCCAGCGACAGTGTAGATATCTTTCATTTGTGGATCAAGCTTGTCTAGGAAGGTAGGGAGTGTGTCGACTCCTTTTGTTTTTTCTTGAATGTCAGCCTGCTGAGTATGCGATGCGTGGTCATGCTCTTCTTTTGATTCAGATGATTTTTTTTCATTTGTACCAGTACTCCCGCATCCAGCAAGAATTAAACTAAGTACTGCAAGTAAAGAAAATACATACTTTTTCATTCGCTTGTCCCCTTTACAAATGTATTAACCAAATTGTATCAAATATCATGGTGTGTCGGGTGAAGATTTTTTCGACTGATTTTTGAAGCGCCATCGTAGTGAATGGAATAGAAATAAGATTGGGATATAAGCGTATACAATATACAATCCAGCCTGAGATAGTACGGTATTTAATGTATTGATGCTTTCCCTGTTTGTGAAAAACAAAGATGAAACAAATATAGTCGCGATAAACAATGGCAATGTAATGTTAAATGGTATGTGAAAAGAGTATTTACTAATACGACAAGAAGACCAAATGGTTAAACAAAGATTAGGTAAAATAATAAGAAACCAGATGAAAATAATAATGTATTCAAATCGCTGAATGAATGGGACTTTAATAATTTTTAGCATTGTTAAAGTAGGCCAAATTGTATGATGCAGTTGGCCCTGACTATAGTACATAAGGGAAACGATTGCTAGTACTACATATAAAATAGTTGTGAAAGCAATCCCGCCATGTGCCCATTTATGTAGCGATTTTCCCTTTTTAATAAGTGGGTAAAAGATAAGGATTGCTTCAAATCCAAGAAACTCTAATGCAGATGCTTTCGCTGAATATAGAATGTCTGCAGGTGAATGGGTGAAAATAGGTAAAATATTACGGACATGTGCGTATTTCATAGGGAAAACTAAGAAGAATAGTACGAAAATCGGTATTACGACTCCCCAAAAACACATTCCTGTTACAGAGCGGAAGCCACCTTTTATTACGTAATACGTCACGAGTAAAAATAATAATGTTAATTTCCATGGTTTAATTGTAGGAAAGACCCATACTTGAATGACTTCGATATATGTACGAAGCACAGTAAGGCAAAATAACAGAAGATATGCAGCAAAGCACATAGACAAAAAGGTTCCAATCCATTTTCCGAAACATGTCGTATGAATGGTCATCAAATCATTGTCTTTATCTAACATTTTTAACATACAAAACAGTACGATATGAGTTAAGACACCCGCAACAATAAGGGAAATCCAAGAATCATAACCAGCATATTGTGCAATAACTCGTTGGTATCCTAACACGCCTACTCCAATTTGAAGAGAGTGTAATAAAAGAAATGTGAAATAAGGGGAAACAGTCATTGTTTTATTTTGCTCAGCCATTGTAACACCTCACTATTCTCCGATACCAGATTGCACAACATTGATTTGTACGTGAACAGCAACATCTACATTAGGGTACATTTCTTGAATTTGTTTTATAGTCCATTTTCTTGAATGACTACGAATTTCTTCCCGTATCCCTATCGGATCGACCTCTTTTTCTTGGAATTGTTTTATTAATTCGTTTAAATGTTTCTCAACTGTTTTTTCTACATGTTTTTTTATGTAAGTTATGTTTTCGTTTTTCGCTAAATCAAGCCAGTTTGGAGCGCTTTTTATGAGTCCATTTAATTTTAAGTGGATGTTAACTTTCGGAATGTCACCAGTATCGGAAAGGTAACAAACGCTCTTTCCAGATAAGTTTTGAGTGGCAATTAATCCTTTATGGTTACCTTGCTGTATTGGAACTTCATAACGACCATTTGTAGTTGGATTAAGGAGTAATTTCAATAAAAAAGATCCTTTTTTATCTGTGTACATAACCACTTTATCCTTTTTTAAAAAAGCGAGTCCTTTAATGGAAGCAGACTTGTCTTCATCAATTTCAATATAAGGAAGAAATGGATCGCATCCTGATGAATAAAAGTTATATAAAAAAATATTTAAAGCAGTCCGTGGAATCGTTTCGGCTTCTATGTTTTGCTCCAGTAAGTCAGACAGATAGAGTGATCCATTTGTTTTAATATGTTTGAGCAGTTTTTCTGTAGAACCGTCTACCAGTGCTAGTTGAACATCTCGACCAATATTAGGATCACGTTGCAAATTATTTATAATATCGCCAATTCCATGTTCGCCAATGGATTTTCCAAAAAGCACAACACGCATTTGACCGACAGCGATAGTATGAGGCGATTTTGCATTTAGTCGTGAAGATATTGTTTCAATCGTGCCAGCAGTAGTTGACTGAGTTTCTGGTTTTGATTGAACGCCTTTTGTGTAATCGGGATATAAAATCGTCCCGCGAAATTGTTTGTCTTTCGTTATATCAAATCCACCTACATGAATCATTCGCTGTGTGTCTACTATATTCGGTTGTGTACAGCCGGATTGGAAAATTAAAGTGATAATGGAAAAGCATAATAAAGTATTTTTCATTTCTCTTCACCATCATGTTTTTCTTTCGCTTTGTTTGGATCATAGCGCCATTTCTTTTTTGGTCTTAGAAAAGAGGAACGTCCAGCAGTTTGACTAAATGGCAGGCGAAGGAGCCCCTCTGCTGTCCCTAAACCGCGAAATGGATATAAAGGTAATAAATAAGGTGATCCAAGTGATTTTAAGCGAATTAAATGAGCTAATATGAATACGAATCCTACAATGAGACCTAAGCCCCCAAATACACCAGCTAAAAGAATAAGTGGAAATCGTAGTATCCGGATAGTAGAAGACATTTTTACAGTTGGTGTTGTAAAAGAAGCGAGTGCTGATAAAGCAACTGCAATTAATAAAATGGTACTCGTTAAAGCAGCCTGAACAGATGCTTGGCCAATTACAATCCCGCCAACGATGCCGATTGTTTGTCCAACTTTTGTAGGTAATCGTGCTCCAGCTTCACGGAGCAATTCGATTGTGATTTCTAAAAAAAGTGCTTCTAAAATGGGCGGAAAGGGTACATTAGCTCTTGAAAAAATAATCGGACCTAGTAAATCCGCAGGAATCATTTGATAGTGATACGTTAATACAGCTGTATAAATAGCTGATGAAAATAAAGAGAATGCTGCTCCGAAAAAACGAACCATTCGAAGAAATGAGCCTGCTATCCATGGTAAATAATAATCTTCTGGAGATACAAAGAAATCGAGTAATGTTGCCGGTCCAGCTAATGCATATGGTGAACCATCTGTTAAAATGACAACACCGCCATTAATGAGTGCATAAACAGAACGATCTAAGCGCTCTGTAGGTAGTAAAACAGGGAAAGGAGAGTTACTATTATCGCTAATAAATTGTTCGATCATAGTCGCATCGAAAGGAACATCAAAGTCAATGCCTTGTAGGCGCTGCATTGCAGTATTGACGTGCTGATCATTTGTAATGCCTTCGATGTAAGCAACTATGACCTTTGTTTTTGATATAGAGCCAACTACAACTTCTTTGAAAACTAATTGCTCCGTTACAATACTTCGGCGAAGTAAGTGTGTATTTGTATCAATATTTTCAACGAATCCGACTTTGGGACCGATTACACTATATTCATTTTCTGTATCGTTATATAATCGTGTACCTAAAACTGAACTTTCAGCACGAATAAGTGCATATTCTGCTGCTTGAGAATCATTTTTTAGTTGTATGAGCACATACCCACCTAATAATTTTTCACGAATATCGTCAATAGAAGGGCCTGTGATAATCTCCTCAAGTGTGACGATATTTGCTATGTCACTTATATTTTCAATGTGATCTAATTCTCTTTTAATAGGTGTTAAAATGAATCGATTAATGAGGAGTGATTCGGCTGTAGATTTATAATAAAACAAACACAATGTTCCATCGTCTACTACGTTATAAGACACGAAATCACTAGATTCTTTCATCGTGTGGATAAACTCGGGAATGGAACAGATTGTTTTTTTATTCTTTTTAGATGTTGAACGCAACATTTTCTCACCCCTGACATGCATCATTTACTTGTGTTAGTTTTTGGGAAAGACGGGAATTTATACTTGAAAATTGAAAGTTCATAAAGTGAAACTTTAATCAGTGGGGATTTTGTTCATTCCCCACTGATTATTAGTTGAACCAATCGGGCTTTTACGGGCAGTTGATCTCCCACCTAACCTCTTTGCTCCAGCAGAATTTTGAGGTGGGAGTTTTACTGCCCACAAATAGCGGGATAAAGAAAAGGAAGAGTATTGAATATCTCTTCCTTTTTGACAGGCTAATTTGTTTTCTTTTCTTTAATAGACTTCACTAATTTAATCATTTCTGCCCGTATATCTTCTTTTTTAACATTTAATTTTTCCGCAATTTGTTTAATATCCATCCCATCTTTTTTCATTTTTAGTACATCGTCAAGAGGGGTATTACTTTTTTGAGAGATGATTGTTAACACGGTAAGTTGGCGTAAGCCGATGTTATATTCTTTCATTTTTTGTTTCAGTCCATCTGGTGTGGACTTTTGCATGTTTGCTAATTCTTGCAGTAGTGCTTTTTTCGTTTCTTTATTCATATGATGTTTTTTCAATTTACTTGGATCCACACCGAAATGCTGGGCTGTTTTCTCCCAAGATTTATTTTGTTTATAGTAAGCTAAAACGTCCTTAATTTCTTTTTTGCTTATTCTTGCAATGTGTGCAGCTTTCCAAATTTCGTGTTTGTTATAGCCGAGTTTTTCGAGCGACTGCATTTCTTCTTCTGAAATAGGTTTATGATGGTGCATTGTTACTTCTTTTGGCGTGGCAGCGGAAGCAGGGAAGACAGATATCCCGCACAATAATGCTGCCATAGTCATACTTACTACGATTTTCTTGTACATATAAACTCCTCCTAGATGGATAATGTGGAAAACTTTACACTTATCATTTCCATAAAATGTGAAAAACTTGTGAACACACCAAGTTTTTTTATTCACAACGAGAAATTAATTTTTTAGCTGTTTTCCAACATAAAACATTGATTAATAGTGAAAAACTAGGTTATAATCGAAATTGAAAATCAATATCAATAACGGAATTATACATATAGATAAAAATAAGGGAGAGAAAAATATGACTACATATACTTCCATCGCAAATGTTATTAAAGAAAGACGCTCTGTTCGTACATTTACAGATAAAGCAGTAGAAAAAGAGCTATTAATTGAACTATTAAACGACGCAACATGGGCACCGAATCATAAACATCGTGAACCATGGAATTGTAAATTATATATTGGAGAAGGTCGTCAGAAGTTAGTAGATGCAGTATTAAACTCTTTCACAGAAGAAGAAAGAGCGAAACGCGGCAAAATTTTATCTGATCGTTTCTTAAGTACACCTGCACAAATCGTTGTTTACATTGATGAAGATCCACGTCAAATTCCACGTGACGAAGATTACGCTGCAACATGCGCATTTATGCAAAACTTCCAATTACTTGCTTGGGAACGTGGATTAGGTTCTGTTTGGAAATCAGGCGGATTAAACTACAACCCATTATTTATAGAAGGACTTGGTTTAACAAGAGGTCAACGCATCGTTGGAATTCTTCACCTTGGCTATTTCGATAAAGCACCAGAAGGAAAAGCTCGTACACCGATTACGGAGAAGATGGAGATTATTGAGGGTTAATAGATGAGACATTCTCGTTTTTGCGAGAGTGTCTTTTTATTATGCAATCAATCCTCATGAAAGCTTGTTCCTCATCATACACTTTCTTAAGGGAAAGTGTAAGGAGGGAAAATAATGAGAGCAAGTGATGATAAAGCACTACAATATGCGATTGCTGAAATTACGGAAATTGCGACTGGATTTGGTCTTGATTTTTATCCGATGCGCTATGAAGTATGTCCAGCGGAAATTATTTATACATTTGGTGCATATGGGATGCCGACGAGGTTTTCGCATTGGAGTTTTGGAAAGCAATTTTTCAGAATGAAATTACAATATGATTTGGGACTTAGTAAAATTTATGAACTCGTTATTAACTCTGACCCATGTTACGCCTTTTTATTAGATACGAATTCTTTAATTCAAAATAAATTAATCGTGGCGCACGTTTTAGCACATTGTGATTTCTTCAAAAATAATATTCGTTTCTCTAATACGAAACGCGATATGGTGGAGAGTATGGCAGCGACCGCAGATCGTGTGAAGGCGTATGAACATAAGTATGGAAGAGAAGAGGTAGAAACATTTTTAGATGCCGTACTTGCCATTCAAGAACATATTGATCCATCGCTTATGCGTCCGAAACTTGCTTGGAGTATTGGAGATTTAGAAGAGGATGTAGAAAAGAAAAAGATATCACAGTACGATGATTTATGGAATTTAGATGATCGAAACAAAAAGAGGGAACGACCTAATATGCATAAAAAGAAGAAAATCCCACCGCAGCCAGAAAAAGATTTACTCCTCTTTATTGAAGAATATAGCCGTGAGCTAGAAGAGTGGCAGCGCGACATATTAACGATGATGCGCGAGGAAATGTTATATTTCTGGCCACAGCTTGAAACGAAGATTATGAATGAAGGCTGGGCTTCCTTCTGGCATCAACGCATACTTCGTGAAATGGACTTAACATCTTCTGAAGCGATCGAATTCGCGAAGCTTAACGCAGGTGTCGTACAGCCATCAAAAACAAGTATTAATCCATACTACCTCGGTATTAAAATGTTCGAAGATATTGAAGAGCGCTATAATAACCCGACAGAAGAAATGAAGCGACGCGGTGTGAAGCCTGGTTCTGGTCGTGACAAAATCTTTGAAGTACGGGAAATTGAATGGGATGTATCGTTCCTAAGAAACTATTTAAATAAAAAACTTGTAATGAGAGAAGATATGTACTTATTCCAGCGCCAAGGAAAAGAATATAAAGTAATTGATAAAGAATGGGAGCATGTGCGTGATCAACTTGTAAATATGCGTACTAATGGAGGTTTCCCGTACTTAGTAGTAGAAGATGGAGACTACTTAAAGAATGGGGAATTGTACATTAAACATAGCTATGAAGGAATTGAACTAGATTTAAAATACTTAGAAAAAGTATTACCGTACCTTCATCAGTTATGGGGGAGAACGGTGCATATGGAGTCGATTGTGGAGAGTAAGGGCGTTGTGTTTTCTTATGATGGGAAGATGGTGCATCGGAAGTATGTGTGATAAAAAGAACGGACATAGAAATGCTATGTCCGTTCTTTTTTATTTGGAACAAAGTTAAATATGCTATTCTTGAAGAAAGGGAGTTACATATAGAAATGGAGCGATTCAAGTGAGCAAAGTAGGGGTATGTCAGGTGGATATTACGCCGCCTTTAGGTATTGATTTTATTGGATACCATAGAGATACAGGAATTAATAATATTGAAGAGCACATTTACGGGACAATCTTTGTATTTGAAAAAGATGAAGTGAAGACTGTATTTATAAGTATTGATAACATTGGAATGTTAGTAGAAGATACGAATATTATTCGTGAACGAGTAGCTAGTGAGCTTCATGTACCATTTGAGCAAATAACAGTTGTTTATACGCATACTCACTCTGGTCCGGAAACAGTCGGTAATCATCCTTTAATAAAGTCGTATAAAACGATTTTATTAAATAATATAGTGCACGGTGCTGTTACTGCAAATAACAACATGAGATCATGTGAAGCTGGATGGGGTGTTACGACAGGTGATATTGGAGTAAACCGAAGAGAACGGACGCCTGATGGAAAAGCAAAGATGGGAACAAATATAGAGGGTGTTGTAGATAAACGAATTGGCATGTTAGCAATAAGAGATGCTGAAACGAAGGAGCTATCTGGGATTGTAGTATTTTGTACTGCGCATCCGAATGTTTTAAAAGGTGATAGTGATGTATTATCAGCGGACTATCCTGGAATGACGAGAGCGATTCTTGAGCAGATAGTAAACTGTCCTGTTATTATCGTTCAAGGTGCTGCTGGAAATGTGAATGCGAAATATCGCGGTTCAAGGGAAGCATTAAAACAAATGGCTTACACACTTAGTGGACATGTATTAACGATGTTGCCAATAGTTACATATAGCCCAATTATAAATTTAAGAACAATCTCGAGTACGATGCAAATGAAGTTGAAGGATATTCCCGAAATTGATGAGATACGAAGCATGGCTCAATTAGCGGAGAAGCAGTGGGGCGTGAATACGGATGAATGGCTTACTATCGTTTTAGAGAAATATAAGCAAGGTATTCGGCAGTTAAGTGTTGATTTAGAAGTTCAACTGTTTCAAATTAATGATGGTATGTTCTCTGGCATACCGATGGAACCTTTTTCGGAAACTGCGTTAGAAGTGAGAGAGAGTCTTCAAAATGAACTAGCTTTCTTTGGTGGAAATACGAATGGATATATTGGTTACTTACCGACAAAAGAGGAATATGCATATGGCGGATATGAAGTGGAATTAAACCCTATTGTGTATGGAACGGTTACAAACTTGTTGATGCCGCCAGAGGCGAATACGACGGGATTGGTTGTGAAGAGAGTTAGGGAATTATATAATTCGTAAAATATGTTATCTCATATATTTAAAACAAAATTTAAAGGAATCAATGATTTTAATCAACTGTAAAAAACGAATCCATTTTGATTAGTCTTTTTCAAAATGGATTCGTTTTTTATATGGAGTTTTTATTTACCAAACAGGTCGTATGTTTGATGATAATTTCCCTGTATTTTCTTTAGTAACGAATGTTGTTAGATCTTCTTTAAGCATTTGCATTCGTTCTTCACCTATGTTTTCAATCCATCGTTGTTCTATTTCAGCTACTATTTCTTCTTTTGCTTTCATTACTGACAAACCACGTTCGGTTAAAACAATGATTTTACCTCTTTTATCAGTAGGATGCGTTTGGCGTGTGACATAACCACTGTTCTCCAGAGAATCTACCATTTTACTTATGGCTTGTTTTGAAACCCCTAAATATTCAGCTAGTTCTATACCGGTTGCTCCATTAGGAAGGATGCGTTTGAACATAAAACCGTGTGCTGGCCTAATATCTTCAAATCCCAATTCACTTAATCTATCATGTAGTTCAGTAATTAATGTACTGAAAGATAATGATAAAAGTGAAGTAAGGTCTAGTTCGTTAAATGTTTGATGATCCATATATATAACCTCCGTGATTGTAGTCAATTAAGTTGACTATAGGTGAAACCTATTGTACTATACAGGGTATAGTCAATCAAATTGACTATATATTAGTGATAGAGCAAATAATGATTTATCTAAATAGAAGCAATGGAGGTTTCACATGGTTAATATCGTTAAAATCAGAGGGAGTGTATTTGCACCATATGCATCGCTGGAACCTATTAAGGATCCTGCAACAGGAAGAGCGTTTGAATATGCTGGAGATGCACGTGAATTTGCACCATACGCTGTGAACACAAAGCGTTCAAGATTAGAACAAGAAGTGACTGTTGATTTTTATAAAAGAGAAATTTTCATATATGCAGATGCTTGTATCGTCACTGTGAAGATTACAAATCCAGATGGCTCAATTGAGTATCAAAAGGGAGAAACAAGTACAGATAACATTGCATGTACAAACATTGTATGGAGTAAAGATGAAGTTTCATTTGAAATGAGAGCAAGTGCAAGTAATCCTTTAAACGCGGCAGCACCTGCAGCTGATTATTTTTTGACTATACGAGTTAATGAAAGTGGTACTGTGCATGTTGAAGGTGTACATGATGGTTTCCCTTGCTATGAATTTTATAAGCAAATAGACTTTGGTTCATTTGAATTAATACACACACATGATTTCAGAGAAACGGATGATACCCCAGCAGCACTAGCTGGAGAAATGGAATATAGTTTTAAAACGACAATCTAATAAATATAGCGCTATTTTTCAGAAGGAAGTAGCAAATGTAAAAGAGAAAGCTATTGATTATGGGAGCGAAATTGTGGTCTGTTTTACTCAATAGTATACAGTATCTAAAATAAAATTATAGAGGTGTTTCTTATGGCCAATATCGTTAAAATTAGAGCTAACGTATTTATTCCAATGTCTTGGACAGAACCGCGGAAGGATGTACAAACAGGGAAAGTAATCCAATTCGAAGGTGATTCACGTGAATTTACACCACATGCGGTAAATACTATGCGCTCTAGAGTTGAGCAAGAGGTAGTAGTGGATTTTTATAAAGAAGAAGTGTTTTCATATGCAAACACGGGTATTACGACAGAGAAGGTGACAAATCCAGATGGTTCTGTGAATAAAAGAACAGGAAAAGCGAGTACTGAAAATATTGTGTGTACGGATATTTCATGGAATTCTGACGGTGTGCAATTCAAAATGAGTGCAAGCGCTAGTAATCCGTTAAATATGTATGCCCCTCCTGTGGACTATTTATTAACTGTATGTGTGAAAAAGGATGGTAGTATCGATATTCAAGGAGAACATGATGGATTCCCTTGTTTCGAATTTTATAAGCAAGTAGATTTCGGTTCATTTGAACAAATTTATACACATGATTTTAGAGAAACTGGTGATACACCTGAAGCGTTAGGTGGAGAAATGGATTATAGTTTTACAAAGAGTTTATAGGAAGTATGATAAATTACTTCATTCGTAAATGGATTCAGCCGTCAAAAATAAGTATTACTCCATACTACGCCGCCTTTAGGCATGGATTTAATCATACAGAAAGGAACCTGGAGATATCTAGGTTCTTTTTTGTTTCGAATTTGTGAACGAAAGATATATATATTGAAAATAATTTTTGTATATTTTATTATATACCCATACGGGTATAAGTTTTTTGTTTGTAATACATGGAGAAATTAAATAATAAACAACATGGAGGTTTAAAATATGTCTAGAAAAATTGTTGTAGTAGGTGGAGTTGCTGGTGGAGCATCAGTAGCTGCAAGGCTTCGTCGCTTAAGTGAAGAAGATGAAATTATTATGGTTGAACGCGGTGAATATATTTCATTTGCAAACTGTGGATTACCATACTATATTGGCGGTGTAATTACAGAAAGACAAAAACTATTAGTGCAAACAGTTGAAAAGATGTCAAAGCGCTTTAATTTAGATATACGTGTATTGAGTGAAGTAGTAAAAATTAATAAAGAAGAGAAAACAATTACTATAAAGAATGTAACTACAAATGAAACATATAACGAGGAATATGATGTTTTAATTCTTTCACCAGGGGCAAAACCAATTGTTCCACCTATTCCGGGTATTGAAGAAGCAAAAGCGTTGTTTACGTTACGAAATGTACCTGATACAGATCGTATTAAAGCGTACATTGATGAGAAGAAACCACATCATGCGACGGTTGTTGGTGGTGGATTTATTGGAGTAGAAATGGTTGAAAACTTAAGAGAACGAGGACTTGATGTTACTCTTGTAGAGATGGCAAATCAAGTAATGCCACCGATTGATTATGAGATGGCAGCGTATGTACATGAACAGATGAAACAGCATAATGTTGAGCTTGTTTTTGAAGATGGTGTGGATGTTATAGAAGAGAACGGAACCATTGTGCGTTTAAAAAGCGGTTTGAATATAAAGACAGATATGATTATTTTAGCAATTGGTGTACAACCAGAGAGTCGTTTAGCAAAGGATGCAGGATTAGCACTAGGAGTTAGAGGAACGATAAAAGTAAATGAGAAATTTCAAACGTCGGATTCACATATATATGCAATCGGTGATGCGATTGAAGTGAAAGATTTTGTTACAGAAACAGAAACAATGATTCCTTTAGCGTGGCCGGCTAATCGTCAAGGTCGCATGTTAGCAGATATTATTCATGGTCATACGGATTCTTTATATAAAGGTACGATGGGAACTTCAGTGGCTAAAGTTTTTGATTTAACAGTTGCTTCGACTGGAGTAAATGAAAAAATATTAAAACGATTAAATATACCCTATGAGGTAGTACATGTACAGGCCAATTCTCATGCTGGATACTATCCGAATGCTACGCCAGTACTAATAAAATTAATTTTTAATAAAGAGAGTGGAAAAATTTATGGAGCACAGGCTTTAGGACGTGACGGGGTAGATAAGCGTATTGATGTTATTGCAACGGCAATGAAGGCGAATTTAACTGTAATTGATTTACCGGATTTAGAATTATCATATGCACCACCGTATTCTTCCGCAAAAGATCCAGTAAACATGGTAGGGTATGCGGCAAGCAATATAGTAGATGGTTTTGTGGACACGGTACAATGGCATGAAATAGATCGTATTGTTGAAAATGGTGGATATCTTATTGATGTTCGAGAGCCTAATGAACTAAAACAGGGAATGATTAATGGTTCTATTAATATTCCGTTAGATGAATTACGTGATCGTTTGGATGAAGTGCCAATTGACAAAGAAATATATATTACTTGTCAGCTTGGGATGAGGGGATATGTTGCAGCACGTATGTTAATGGAAAAAGGATATAAGGTAAAGAATGTAGATGGTGGCTTTAAATTATACGGAACAGTATTACCAGACCGGATTGTATATTGATATTTGTTCATCTTTCAATTCAAAATTTGGTGGAGGATGAACCCCATGGATTAAGGTTTCACTTTTTGTTTTGCGAACATGTAAGATGAAAAATAAAAATAGGGGTTTACAATATACCCTGCAGGGTATAATATATTGTCATAAGTTATAAATGGTGACATAATGGTAATGAGGTGATTGTAGAATGGAATATAATCAAGATATGAAAAATAGATTGAAACGTATTGAAGGTCAAGTTCGTGGTGTGCTTCGCATGATGGAAGAGGGAAAAGATTGCCGAGATGTTATTACACAGTTAACTGCATCCCGTTCTGCACTTGATCGTACAATTGGACTCGTTGTGGGAACAAATTTAGAGCAATGTTTACGTGAGCAGTTTGAGACAGGCAATGGCTCAAATGAAGAGTTAATTAAAGAAGCTGTTCAATTGCTTGTAAAAAGCAGATAATCTGTCAAACGTATGTGTTGACAGATTTTCAAAAACATTTTATTATACCCCTACAGGTATATGTATAATAATTAGGGAGGAAATGATTATGAGTATAAAAGTTGATACGAGTTTAGACTGTAAAGGATTGGCTTGTCCGATGCCAATTGTGAAGACAAAAAAGGCGATGGAAGGGTTGGCATCAGGGCAAGTTATTGAAATAGAGGCGACAGATAAAGGTTCTACGCTAGATATTCAAAGTTGGTCAAGTAAAGTAGGGCATCAATATATCGGAACGAAACAAGAGGGGAATATATTAAAGCATTATGTAAGAAAAGCACATGAACATGAAGTAAATGAAGTTGTGAAGTATCCTCATACGATTACGAATGCGGAATTGCAAGATCTATTATTAAGTGGTGAAGAGTGTACTGTATTAGATGTTCGTGAAGCGGCGGAATTTGCCTTTGGTCATATTCCATCTGCCATTTCGGTTCCATTAGGTGAAATAGATAGTGTTAGGTTAGATTATGTGAAGCCAATTTATGTTGTTTGCCGGACTGGTAACCGTAGTGATATAGCGTGCCAAATGTTGAAAGAGAAAGGTTATTCAAATGTGAAGAATGTCATTCCAGGTATGTTAGAGTGGCAAGGGAATGTGGGGAAATAAAATTTTTTAAATGAAAATATACCTATGGGGGTAATTGGATGAGTGTTAAGATGTTACAAGCAAAAGAGGTTGCCGAGAAAGTTTTATTCGGAGAGTTGTTTATTTTAGATGTTCGGAATGAGACGGATTATGAAGATTGGAAAATTGAAGGGAAGCAAATCACTTCTATAAATAAACCATATTTTGATTTATTAGATGGTGTAGATCATATTGTAGATGAATTGCCGAGGGAGAAAGAGATTTTAGTTGTATGTGCGAAAGAGGGATCTTCTCAGTTTGTCGCAGAGCAATTGTTACATGCCGGCTTTAATAATGTTTATTATTTAGCTGGCGGTATGAAAGCTTGGAGTGAGTATGTGAAGCCGTTAAAGGTAGGGGATGTACAGGGCGGGGGAAGTATATATCAATTTAATCGCCTTGGAAAAGGGTGTTTATCTTATATGGTCATTTCAAAAGGTGAAGCAGCAGTCATTGATGCGGTGAGAACAATTGAAGTATACGAAGATTTTGCAAAAGAGCATGGAGCTACTATTACTAACGTAATGGATACACATCTACATGCAGATCATATTTCTGGTGGGCGTAAGTTAGCTGAAAAAGTAGGCGGTACGTATTGATTACCTTCAAAGGATGCGGAGGAAGTCGTTTTCTCATATAAACCGCTTGTTGAAGGAGCTGTCATTACGGTGGGGGGTACCAAAATTGAAATTAACGCATTATACTCACCGGGGCATACGATTGGAAGTACATCATTTATTGTAGATGATTCCTATTTATTATCAGGCGATATTTTATTTGTAGATTCAATCGGGCGTCCAGATCTTGCTGGAAAGGCTGAAGATTGGGTGAGTGATTTACGCAATACGTTATATAAACTTTATAAGGAACTGTCTCAAGATTTAATTGTTTTACCAGCTCATTATTCAAAAATAAGTGAAATGGACGACAGAGGTATTGTGAGTGCGCATTTACAAGATTTATTTAAGGAGAATGTAGGATTAAATATTGCCGATGAGGTAGAGTTTCGTAAAACGGTGACAGAGAACTTACCGCCTCAGCCGAATGCTTATGAAGAAATTCGTCAAACGAATATGGGTAAGATTTACCCGAGTGTGGAAGAAGAGCGTGAAATGGAGATTGGCCCAAATCGTTGTGCAGTTCATGATTCATTATAAAATAACAAACTGGAGGAATAGATGATGAATGTCAAACAAGTATTAGATGCGAAAGGTTTAGCATGTCCAATGCCGATTGTAAGAACGAAGAAAGCGATGGATACTTTACAAACTGGAGAAGTGTTAGAAGTACATGTAACGGATAAAGGGTCGGTAAAGGATATTCCAGCGTGGGCAAATAAAGGTGGTCATGACATCGTAAAGCGTGCAGAAGAAGCTGATGTGCTGAAATTTTGGATTAAGAAGGCGTAGTAGTTTTATAGATGTAGAGAGGTTGGTTATATGAATACAATATTAAGTACGCTTTTCATTGTACTTGCTGCAGGGTTTGTTATTTCACGTTTTTTACCGGTGAAAGGTGTTCAAAATATAAATGGAAAAGAATTAAAGAGTATAGTGGGGAAAAAGGGTAAACAATTCATCGATGTTCGTACAGTAGGTGAATATAGAGGAAATCATATGAAAGGATTTCAGAATATCCCGCTAAATGAGTTAGTTAGTAAAGCAAATCAGTTAGATAAAAATAAGGATGTAATTGTTATTTGTCAGAGCGGGATGAGAAGTAAGCAAGCAGCAAAAGTATTAAAGAAATTAGGATTTCAGCACGTTATAAATGTTTCAGGTGGTATGAATGCTTGTAATTAAGAAGGAGATAGAGAAATGAAAGAAATGACTGCAAAAGAGTTAGAAGAAAAATTGTTACGTAAAGAAGCAGTAAATATTGTAGATGTACGTGAAGTAGAAGAAGTAGCTGAAGGGAAAATTTCAGAAGCATGTAATATTCCACTAGGCCTATTAGAATTTCGTATGCATGAGTTAAATAAAAATCAGGAATATATTATTGTTTGTCGCTCTGGCGGAAGAAGTGCAAGAGCAGTTCAGTTTTTAGAGAGCTACGGTTTTCGAGCAATCAATATGGTAGGTGGTATGTTAGCTTGGGAAGGTAAAGTCATATAGGACTGAGGTAAATGATTTCAGCCTTTGTACAAACAAATAAATACCCCTATAGGTAATCGGAGGGAAAACAACATGGAACAACAGAAGAAAACAACAATCGTTTTATTTAGTGGAGATTATGATAAAGCGATGGCTGCTTATATTATTGCAAATGGTGCAGCGGCGTACGATCATGAAGTGACTATTTTTCATACTTTCTGGGGTTTAAATGCTCTTAGGAAAGATGAGCATGTGAAAGTAAAGAAAACATTTATAGAGAAAGTGTTTGGAAAAATGATGCCGCGCGGTGTAAATAAGATGGGATTATCAAAAATGAATTTTGCTGGTATGGGGCCAAAGATGATTAAAGGTATTATGAAGAAGCACAATGCGGTGCCTTTGCCGGATTTAATTGATTTGGCGAAAGAACAGGGAGTTAAGCTTGTAGCTTGTCAAATGACAGTAGATTTATTAGGGTTAAAAGAGGAAGAGATTATGGAAGGGATAGAATTTGCTGGGGTAGGAGCATATTTAGCAGATGCTTCGGATGGAAATGTAAATTTATTTGTTTAAATTACCTTCTTTTTAGAAGGCGAGGGGTACAATATGAGTTTAACAGTACTACTATTTATTATTGGGTTTATAGGATCATTTATATCAGGGATGGTTGGAATTGGCGGTGCAATCATTAATTATCCGATGATCTTATACATTCCAGTATTGCTAGGATTTACTGGCTATACGTCACATGAAGTGAGTGGTATTACAGCGATTCAAGTGTTCTTTGCAACTTTTGCAGGTGCGTGGGCGTACAGGAAAAGTAACGATATGGATAAAACTTTAGTTGTGTATATGGGAGCTAGTATATTAATAGGAAGCTTTGTAGGTAGCTTTAGCGCGAATTTATTAAATGAGCATTCTGTAAACATTGTTTACACATTACTAGCTACTATTGCGGCTATTATGATGTTTGTGCCGAAGAAAAATAATAGCAGAGCAGTTAATTATAATAAATGGTTAGCAAGTATGTTAGCGTTTATTGTAGGAAGTGTTTCCGGCATTATTGGGGCTGGTGGTGCATTTCTTTTAGTCCCGATTATGCTAGTTGTTTTAAAACTACCAATACGTACGACAATAGCAACATCTATCGCTATTACGTTTATTTCCTCGGTAGGGATTACGACGGGGAAAGTGATTACTGGACAAATAGTTGTTATGCCAGCTCTTATCGTTGCGATAGCAAGTTTATTTGCCGCTCCTCTTGGGGTGAGAGTAGGGAAGAGAGTGAATCAAAAGGTTTTACAATATGTATTGTCTATTTTAATTGTAGGCACCGCTATAAAGATGTGGATCGATATGATATGAATAAAAAAGGATGGTGCTGCTTGCAGCCCATCCTTTTACTTATGCCCAAATAACTTTCATTAAGTTTTTATACTCGTCATTTGCTAATTTATATAGCATTCTCGTATGTTCAAAGACAAGTGCTGGATTAAAGTTTGGTTCTGAGAATGCAAGAGATGTTGAAATATCAATTGCATTTTTCTTATTTAGCGTGAATTTTGCAAATCGGTAAGATGTGTTTAATTCATTGATGACATGTAAAATGTCATTTGTCGAATCAGGTACTTGAGCAACATTGAAGCAGTATATATCCACAGTAGGATTTTCGCTGTCGAAAGCAGCGATAAGTTGAATTTTTGCGCCAGCTTCTGTTTCTAGTCCTACTGAGAAATGTACAGAACCATCATTTTCATCTATATTTTCTTCCATATATATATCGTTTGATTTTAAGTACTCTTTAAAATCTGAAATGTTATGTTTTACTGCAGCTTTCATATGTGTGAGCCCCCTGATAATTGGAATAGATTACTATTATTTATTATAATTTAAAAATATTAAAAAAGATAGTTGGAAAGTTCTGATTTTTTGTTTTGAAAGCATTAAAAAGAAGCAGTGCTCTACCTCCATAGAGCACTGCTTCACTTTATTCATTGTCATTAGACGATGTTTCTGTATCTTCACTGTTATTCTTATTTTGAGTTTCATCGTTACTTGATTCGCGTTCACTCGTATTTTCAGACTTAGATTCTTTTGTTTTCTCTGAGCTTGTTTTTTTCGAATCAGAATCAGATTTTGTAAAGGCAGGTAGTCCAAGGTGACTACGAAGTTCGTTTGTAACATTAGCTAATTCTTTTTTATCTGGATTGTAGTAGTAAGTTCGGCCACCACCAGATGACTTACTACATGTATCATCACCTTTTGCCATGTAACAATCTTCACCTTCAATTTGTAATTTCTCAATTGAAGAATCTGCTCCATATTTATAGAATGAAAGCATATCATCGAATGTTAAGTTTGTAACGAATTGTCCGTTAATATCATCAATGATGTTACCAACTTTTGTTACGGATCCAACGCTTGTTAGTTTCTTTAAAATTGCTTCAATAACGAGTTGCTGACGTTGTCCACGCATTGCATCACTATCAATGTGCCTTGTTCTAGCAAGAGCAAGTGCTTCTTCGCCATTTAACTTTTGAACACCTTTTTGCAGGTGAATTGCCTCAGCATTATCGTTGCTATCTTGCTCAGTAAATTCAACGGGTACATCAACTTCAATACCGCCTAAGTCATCGACGATTTTTATAAATGATTTAAAGTTGAATTTTACAAAGTAATCGACAGGAACATTCATTAATTTTTCAACTGCATCAATGCTTGCTTGTGGTCCACCATCTTTTCCGTTTTTAGCAGAACCGAATGCATGAGCGTGTGTAATTTTATCTTTTTTCTTTTCTACTGGAATATAAGTATATGTGTCACGTGGAATACTTAATAGTTTAACAGTTTTGCTATCTTTATTAAAAGTTGCAAGTAATAGTGCATCCGTTCTTATAGCTTCACCGTATTCTTTCCCACGGACATCGCTTTCATCAACACCCATGATTAAGACAGATACATTGTTTGTAATAGGTTTTACAGCCTTATCACGTAAATCAGATTTATCACCGCGCGCTAAATCGTGTGCGGCATTTCGAATAGCAGAAGATGCTTTATTTGCTAAAAACCAAGTATAACCGCCGCCTACTATTAAAAAGAATAGAATAGCGCTTATAATAATTTTTATTTTTTTCTTACTTTTTTTCGGTTTATTGCGTGTATTTTCTTGCAAAGATGGGTTTTGCTCCATTTCCTGTACTCCTTCATTTGGATTGAAATACGACACTCATATCCACTTATTATAATGAAATTTAGCGAAAAAAAACATTACAAATCATTTACATTTCGTAAAAATTCAATTTATTTATAAAAAGTCAGATTTTATATATTTTATTTTTGAGATGTAGAATAAGTATAAGTTGTTTTAGTAGAAATGAAAATATGCAATGTGAGAAAGTGATAGAGAAGTAAGATTTGTTGAAATATAGCCAAGAAGATGTGATGAGCTGTATATGTACTTCTTATATAATAAAGAAAGATTTTACGGATGAAGGAGAGAGCATAATGAATAATACATCATTCCGAGCAATTGTCGTGAACGAAAAAGAAAATAATCAATTTGAAAGAAAGCTTGTTGAGAGAGAAATTAATAGTTTACCTGAAGGAGATGTGCTAATACGGGTTCATTACTCTTCATTAAATTATAAAGATGCCCTTTCAGCTACGGGTAACAAAGGTGTAACGAGAACATACCCTCATACACCAGGCATTGATGCAGCGGGAGCGGTAGTTAGTAGTGAAAATAACGCCTTTCAGGAAGGCGATCAAGTTATTGTAACTGGATATGATTTAGGTATGAATACTTCTGGTGGTTTCGGAGAATATATTCGCGTGCCATCATCTTGGGTTGTTCCTTTACCAAAAGAAATGTCTTTGAAGGAAAGTATGATGTACGGGACAGCCGGTTTTACAGCTGCCTTATCGGTGTATAAGCTCATTAGAGCGGGAATTACGCCTAGTATGGGAGATGTTTTAGTAACGGGTGCTACGGGCGGAGTAGGCAGTGTAGCAGTTAGTATTTTAGGGAAGTTAGGATATAACGTAGTAGGGGCAACGGGAAAAAGAGAAGAGAAAGAGATGTTGCTACGTTTAGGTGCAAAACAGATGATTCACCGCGCGGAGTTGAGTGATGAATCAGGAAGACCGATGCTTAAAGGAATATACGCTGGGGTTGTCGATACTGTAGGCGGAAGGATGTTAGAAACAGCTTTAAAATCACTACAGTATGGCGGTTGTGTCACGACGTGTGGTAATGTAGCGGGGCAGGAGTTAAATACAACGGTATATCCATTCATATTACGAGGTATTAGCCTTTTAGGAATAGATTCAGTGCAATGTCCAGTAGACATGAGAAGAGAAGTGTGGGCATTGTTAGCGACCGATTGGAAAAACTTAGAGCTATTATCTTATACAGAAGAATGTACATTAGAAGAATTAGATGAGAAGTTTGCGCTTATACTGCAAGGAAAGTTAAAAGGAAGAACGGTTGTAAAGATGAAATGAAAAAAGAGACGCTTACATTAGCGTCTCTTTTTGTAATTATAATGATTGTTTTACTGCTAGTTTACCTTGCTCACCTAAAACACCGTCAGCAATATTTACAGCGTGATCACCGATACGCTCTAAGTTACTTACCATGTCAACGAAGATGATACTCGCATCGCCTGAACAGCTACGTTCGTTTAGACGTATTACGTGACGTTTGCGAAGAACACGTTCCATTTGGTCAATTTTACGCTCTTTTGCAATAACAGTTTGAGCTAGTTCAGTGTCAAAGTTTGTTAAAGCATTGATTGCATCTTGTAATGTTGAAATTGTTAATTCAAGCATTTCATTTAGTTCAGCTAGTGCTTCATCCGATAGTGAAACACGGTTTGAAATTTGGAAATCTACAAGTTCGACAAGGTTTTCTACATGATCACCGACACGTTCAATATCCCCCACAACACCAGCTAAAACAGAATGCTTCTCAGAATCTGCTGATGAAAGTGGTTTTTCTGATAGTAAAACTAAATACTCGGTAATTTTTTTATCTAAATTGTTAATAGCGCCTTCTAATTGAGTAGCCATGTTAGCATGTTTTTTGTCTTGTGTATTTAAAAATTGATTTGCTTCTTTTAATCCATCTAATGAAAACTCCGCCATACGGATAATCTCTTTTTGAGCTTCTGTTAAAGCAATAGCTGGAGATTGTTCAATAAAGATTGGATTTAAATGTTGTGGTTTGAAGTTAATAGATGCATCTTCACCGCGAATAATTTTTGTTACAATCCAGGCTAATACTGCAATGAATGGGAACTGAATGATTGTATTCGTTACGTTAAATGTTCCATGTGCAAATGCAATTGTCATTTCTGGATTTAAATTTAATGACGTTTGGAAATATTGAATTAAATTTGTAAATGGTATTAATATAATCGTAAAGATAATGGTACCGATAATATTAAAGATAACGTGAACTAATGCTGCACGTCTTGCTGCAATTGAAGTACCGATTGCTGCTAATACGGCTGTAATTGTTGTACCGATGTTATCACCGAATAATACAGGAAGAGCAGCTTGTAAATCAATAGCACCTTGACCGAATAGTTCTTGTAAAATACCGATTGTTGCGCTTGAGCTTTGTACAATTAAAGTGAACACTGTACCGACAATAATTCCTAAAATTGGATTATCACTCATGCTAATCATTAACTCTTGGAATGACTCTAAAGAACGAAGAGGTTTCATACCTGCGCTCATTAATTCTAAACCGAAGAATAACATACCAAAACCGAATACAACTTGACCTACAGAATGTACTTTTTTATTTTTAAAGAAGAATAGTAAAATCGCTCCAACTGCCATAACTGGGAGAGCATATTCTCCGATTTTAATTCCGATAATAAATGCAGTAACTGTCGTGCCGATGTTCGCACCCATAATAACACCAATTGCTTGTCTTAATGTCATAAATCCGGCACTTACAAGTCCGACTGTTAAAGCTGTTGTTCCTGAACTTGATTGGATTAATACAGTAACTAACATACCAGCTAGTACACCCATAAGTGGGTTTGTTGTAAAGCGATCTAAAATATCGCGAAGACGATCTCCAGCTGCTTGTTGCAGTCCATCGCCCATGTATTTAATCCCGAATAAGAAAATACCTAATCCACCAATGAACTGGAAGATCATATCTTGAATATTGTATTCCACACATTCCACTCCTTAAATTTCATGTACGATGTAATTATTAACTAAACCTTGAGGCACTGTAAACGGTTTATCAGTAAAATTTACACTAAATTTACAAAGTGATAAAAAGTTTACAATTCTTTAAAGAAACACCTGGATTTAATTGGTTTTCATGCATGGTATATGACTATTTTGTGAAGAAGTCACATTTATCACACTATTTATTGATAGTAAAAATAGGTGAAGGAAAACTACCCAACTGGGTATGCGGATTGGAATTTTATTTTGTTATGATGATGGTTCTTTGCATATTTTTTGATTAAAGTTAGAAAAATATGTAGGGAAACGGGGGAGGTTTGAAATGGATTTATTTAATGAAAGTAAAAAACGATTAAATTATTTTAAACTGTTTTCTTTTGAGATGCTCGCAACAATAAAAAAGAGCAATTCGCATATGAATTTGCTCTGCTTTTTTATGTTAAAAACTTTCGGTGCTTTGCATTTTAACAATTATGCAAAGTGTTTTTTCTTTATTTAGAATCGTCATTATGCTCCATAGTTATGACGACATTTCCCTTCTTATGTCCTTTTTCAACATATATGTGAGCTTCAATAATTTCTTCAAAAGTGTATTGCCTATCAATGACCACTTTTATTTTATCGTTCTCAACAAGTTCTTTAAGGAAATTTAATGCTTCGGAAGTTTCAGGTGCGTTTTGACTTAATATGAGTTTCATGCGACTTGTCAATTTAGTCCAGAGCATTTGAGCACTTGGTAACGGTTCAACGATATTTATATAGGTACCATCTTCCTTTAACATTTTAATACACTCTGAAAAGGAGCTCCTGTTTACCGCTTCAAAGATAACATCATAAGTTTCGTCTGTAGTAGAAAAATTTTTTGTGGTGTAATCAATTACTTCGTCAGCTCCTAGAGATTTGACCAATTCTAAATTGGAGCTACTGCACACACCTGTAACTGTTGCGCCGAAATACTTGGAAATTTGTACTGCATAACTTCCGACACTTCCAGAAGCTCCGTAAATAAGAATGTTTTGACCGCTTTGAACGTTAGCTTTCCTAAGGAAAAATAAAGCTGTACGTGCTCCAATTGGGATGGCTGCGGCTTCTTCATAGGATATGTTGGAGGGCTTTATGCACACTGCTCCACCTTCAGGTAGACAAATATACTCAGCATAAGAACCAAAATTTACTTGGGTAGCTGCAAAAACTTGGTCTCCTTTTTTAAATCGTGTGACGTCTTTTCCTACCGATTCAACTTCACCAGCCAATTCCATTCCGAGTATTTGTTTTTTCGGTTGCTTAAAGCCAAGTGCGATTCGAGCGGGTAGCCAAACAGAAGAGGGAACCGTAAAACTTCGTGAGCGAATATCTCCTGCTGTTACGGTTGTCGCTTTTATTTTTACTAGTATTTCATTGTCCTTAGGAGCAGGTTTTTCTATCTCTTTCAGTTGAAGAACGTCGGGGGGACCGTATTTTGTGTACACTATTGCTTTCATTAATATTTCCTCCAATTCGTTCTATATATTAATATCATACGAACAACATGAATAAATAGAACAGCGGTTCACTCTTCAATACAATGCAAAAAGCAGTGTGATTTTTCTTAGGAATCCACTGCTTTTTGTATTTGTGTATATATGATTTTCTTAGTCCAAGTATCTCAAAAAAGAATCAATTAGCATTACCCAACAGCTTTTTCGTTTGTTTTATCTCCCTGTTTTTGTTTCCGTAAGTTTGTGATGTAAATGAAAAGAAAAGCGATAAGTAATAGAGAGGAATATCGATATACAGTTGCATAGTTGGTAAAGTGTGCAATGAACCCAAAAATAATCGCTCCAGCACCAATTCCAAGATCAAATGCTGAGAAGAATGTTGCTGTTGCTACTCCTCTTCGGTGTGGGGCTACTCGGTCAATCATCCACGCTTGTAGTGCTGGTTGAATTGCTCCGAAACCACTTCCGTAACACGCTGCGGCAATAATTAAGCTCGGAATTGTAGTTGTATACGACAATAAAATAATACCCGTAAACGTAATAATAACTCCTGGAATGATGACGAATGTATGGCCTTTCGTATCGTATAATTTTCCAGAAAACGGGCGGGTTACAGCGATTGCAAGTGCATTAAATAAAAAGAAGAGACTAATATCAGCAATCCCGACTTCCGTAGCAAATAATGTGATAAAGCTCCCAATTCCCCCGTACATTAATGTAATACATAATATTAATAATGAAGGAAGTAAAGCTTTACGCTCAATAAATCCATCGAGAAAGGTACCAGATGTTTGCTGTGGTGGTTGCGGCGATTTTTTGATTTGAAGTAGTTTCGTTAATATTAATGAAACTATTGTGCATGAAAGTGCACATAAAAAAAGAATCGTGAAGTTATATGCTTGCATAAGCCAAAGTCCGATAAGGGGACCGAGCGCCATGGCAATAGTTCCAGAAAGACCGAAATACCCCATGCCTTCACCGCGGCGAGCTTGCGGAATTAAGTCTGAAACGACAGTGCCATATGTAGTCGTTGTAATACCAAAACCAGCTCCGTGTAAAATTCGAACGGCAAGTAATAGGAAAACGGTTGAAGCGAAAAGATAACTGCCCATAGCGAGTAAACAAATAGCGGTACCAATCATTAAAATGATTTTTTTGTTGAATTTTTGCAAGGCATTTCCAGTTAGTGGCCTAATAAAAAGTGCTGCAACGGTAAACATACCGACAACGAATCCGATATTTGAACTTGTGCCCCCAATTTCTTTCACATAAACAGGTAAAGTTGGAATTAACATTTGAAATCCTAAAAACATACATAAGTTTGCTAGAATTAGCGCAATAAACTCTTTTGTCCATAACGGTTCTCGTTTTACGAGTACTGCCTCTCCCATATATTCATCCCCTATATAAAAGTTTTCCCGCATTAACGGGCAGTAAAACTCCTACCTCAAAATCCGGCTGGAGCAAAGAAGTTAGGTGGGAGATCAACTGCCCGTAAACGCCCGATTGGTTCAACTAATAATCAGTGGGGGATGAACAAAACCCCACACTGATTAAAGTTTCACTTTATCTCTGTTCTTTCGAGTATATGTATTGGTCAACATAACAGTCAAGGAAGGTGTCTTGAAAGCGGATAACAATTTTTCAGGTGAAAAACTGACAAATTTGTGTAAAGGCTACACAACTATGAAAAAAAGATGTAAAGTATAGATGTATAGACTAGTAATTGTTATGAATGATAGAAATTGTTTTTTCTTTAAAGAAAGCGGATTCAAATTGTAGTGGAAGAGAAGGGGATACATACTTTTTCGCTACATATATTTGAAAAGGTTTACAATATGATGAAGAAAGAGGCGTGTACATATGAGACGATTAGGTATTTCTATTTATCCAGAACATTCAACGGTAGAGAAAGATAAGGAATATTTAACATTGGCAAGTAAATACGGATTTACACGTGTGTTCACATGTTTACTATCTGTGGATGGAGAAAAAGAGAAAATTATCGAAGAATTTAAAGAAACGATCTCTCATGCGAATGCATTAGGGTTCCAAGTATTAGTTGATATTAGTCCAACTGTGTTTGAACAACTAGGTATTTTGTATAACGATTTATCGTTCTTCCATGAACTAGGTGCTTATGGTATTCGTTTAGATGTTGGGTTCTCAGGTTTAGAAGAATCAATTATGACGTACAATCCATATGGCTTAAAAATTGAGATTAATATGAGTAACGGTACGAAGTATGTAGATAATATTATGAGTCATAGACCAAATCGTGAAAATTTAATTGGTTGTCATAATTTCTATCCACACCGTTATTCAGGATTATCATACAATCATTTCATTAAATGCTCGAAACAATTTAAAGATTACGGTATGAGAACCGCTGCTTTTATTTCATCATTCGATGCAACATATGGGCCTTGGCCAGTAACGGAAGGCTTATGTACGTTAGAGCAGCACCGTGAATTACCGATGACAACACAAGCGAAGCATCTATTTGCGACAGAATTAATTGATGATGTTATTATTGCGAACGCTTATGCTTCAGAAGAAGAATTACAAGCACTAGGTGCATTAAATAAAGAGAAACAAACATTTGATATAGGATTATATGATACAACAACAGAACTAGAAAAAATTATCGTATTAGACGAACCACATTTTTATCGCGGAGATGTATCTGAATATATGATTCGCTCTACACAAAGTCGTGTGAAATATAAAAAAGAAGAATTCAAACCGCATAATACGCGCGAAATTAAGCGTGGTGATCTTTTAATTGATAATGAACAGTATGGTCAATATAAAGGTGAATTGCAAATTGCTTTAAAAGATATGGTGAATACAGGAAAAACAAATGTAGTTGGCCGAATTGTAGAGGAAGAAATTTTCTTATTAGATTATTTACAAGCTTGGGATAAATTTGGATTTACACTAAAGAAATAATGAGAGCGAGATAAAGTGAAGCTTTAATCAGTGGGAATGTAGTTCATCCTCACTGATTATTAGCCTTCACTAATCGGGATAAAAGGGAAAAAACTACTGATTTCAGTGGCTTTTTCCCTTTTATATAAAGAGCGAGAGGAAGAGCTATGACAAAAGTGCATCAGCGATTAATTTCTATTTTAGAGGAGTTTTTAGAAGAGAAATCGATGTTAAATCGAGCTTTTTTAGCGAGCCGTTTACATGTATCAACGAAGACAATTCAAAAGGATATAAAATTATTAAATGATATATTGGAAGAAAACGGGGCGAAAATTGAATCGCAAAGAGGAACTGGATACGAATTAGAAATTATACAAACGAAGAAATTTGAAGAGTTTTGCGTGAGTCTATTTCAAAAACAGACAGAAAAGATCCCAACTTCTTATGAAGAAAGGATAACGTACATCCTGCAACGTATTTTAACGACAGAGGGGTATGTGAAACTTTCACAGTTAGCAGAGGAGATTTATGTGAGTAAATCGACTGTAAATTTAATTATGAAAGATGTTACAGATATATGTGGCCGTTATCAATTACAAATTGAAAAGAGACCGTATTATGGTATACGTATTGTGGGAGAGGAATTTAATATTCGTTCTTGTTTATCACAATATGGTTTACCGCGTTATGACCATACTCCGTTTCATGAGCAATTTGAGCAGAGGGATACATACTTATTGTTACCTCATATACCACTTATCCGTTCGGTTATATTAAAGTATATCGAGGGAGGAACGATATATTTATCAGATATAGAAATTGATAATTTAGTCATTCATATTGCAATTGCATTAAGGCGTTGTGAAGATCAACATTATATGAAAAGACTAAATGCGGAGCAAGCTGAACTTATAATAAAGAAAGAATATACAATTGCGAAACAGATTGTAGGGGATTTAGAGAGTGAGTTGCACCTTTCATTTCCAGAAGAAGAAGTTTTATATGTGACGATGCATTTATTAAGTACTGCTGTTACAGCGAAAGACCGTTATGAAAATGTGGAAGAATTATTAGGAAAAGATCTATATGCATTCATGCAACATATTCTTTTTAAAGTAGCGGAAGAACGGAATCTTATTTTTTATTATGATGAAGAATTATTATTTGGATTTGGTGTTCATTTAAAAACGTTATTAAACCGTTTGAAGTATAAGTTAAATACGAGAAATCCTCTTTTGGCAGAAGTGAAAAAGAATTATCCGTATGCTTTTGAAATTGCAGTTCTCGTTGGAGATATAATTGGTGAATATACGGGAGAATCGATTCCGGAAAGTGAAATTGGTTATATTGCGATTCACTTCGGGGGAGCGATGAGTCGTTTACAGGAAGAGAATCAAAAGAAAAGATGTTTATTAGTTTGTGCGACTGGTCAAGGAAGCGCCCAGCTATTGAAATATAAAATTCTATCACAGTTCCGAGATAAATTAGAGATTGTAGGGATTACAGGTTATTATCAATTGAAAGTGGAAGACCTTTATAAAGATAAAATAGATTGTATTATTAGTACGATTCATATACCGAGTGGTTTGCCTGTGCCTGTTATAAAAGTGAACTCAATATTTGATGATAAAGAGATTAAATCGATTGGCCAGCAGTTGTTTACGCATGTGAATACTAGTGTGCAGCAATATATTAAGGAAGATTTGATCTTCTTAAATCGTAGTGCCTCTACAAAAGAAGAGGTTATTCAGTTTTTATGTGAGAAAGCTGCTTTGAAAGGTTATGTACCTGCAAACTTTTATGATTCTGTTATGGAAAGAGAGAATACATCTCCGACATCGGTTGGAAATTTAGTTGCGATTCCGCATCCGATGCAGTTATTAAGTGAGAAAACATTTTTGATGTTTTGTACACTTGATAAAGCAGTTGACTGGGGAGATAAGAAAGTACAAGTTATTATTTTATTTAGTGTAAAGCGCAATAATAATGAAGATTTACAAAAGCTTTATGATTTTTTATACGATATTATGTCTAGTCAAAATACGATAGAGAAATTAACTCAGGCTGAAGTAATTGCAGATTTCCAAGAGATATTATTATCTTTATAAGAAAAGTATATAAAAACTTCCGTTACACAACGGAAGTTTTTTATGTTTAATTGTATGCGTTTTCATAATAAGATAACAATATAGAAAAAAGATATCTTGGGGGAATTTAAAATGACTGATATGCAAACTCCATTTGCGTTAATTTTACATGGTGGCAACGCGAGAAGCGCGGCACTTGAAGCAATCGCTTTTGCAAGACAAGGAGATTTTGAGAATGCGAGTGAAAAGATGACACTTGCTAGTGAAGAAATATCATCCGCTCATCGTATTCAAACAGACTTAATTCAAGAAGAAGCAAGAGGCAATCATGCAGAAATCAGTTTACTGTTAGTGCATGCACAAGATCATTTAATGAATGCCATTACAGTGAAAGAACTTGCTGAAGAATTTATTACTCTTCATAAACGAGTGGAAGAGAAAGTGACAATATAAGATGTACATTTTATTATGTTGCGCGGCAGGTATGTCAACGAGTATGGTTGTAAGAAAAATGCAAGAAGAGGCAATGAAACAAGGGAAGGATTATAAAATTAAAGCAGTTGATTCAGAACTTGTGAAACTGGAAATAAAAAATGCTGATGTTGTTTTAATCGGACCACAGGTGAAGTATTTGTTTCCAGCGGTAGAGTTTCTTGCGAAATCATACGATATACCGGTTGCAATAATAGAACAACGAGATTATGGCATGTGTGACGGTTTAAAAGTAATTAAGCAGGCAGAACAATTAATTTTAGCGTAATTATATTTTTTTAAATATAAACATTATAATGTTATAACTTTTTAATTTCACCACATTGAACATAGGGAGGGTTATCGATGAATGGTTTTATGAGTTTTATGGAACAGAAGATTATGCCGACAACGCAAAAGATTGCGGGGCAACGACATTTATTAGCAATTCGAAACGGAGTTATTTCTACGTTACCGTTAACGATTGTCGGATCATTTTTCGTTATCTTTTTAAATTTACCAATTGATGCATATATGGAGTGGATTGCACCGTTTCGCCATATTTTAGATATTCCATTCCGATTTACAGTAGGATTAATGGCATTATACGCAGCGTTTGGAGTAGGGGCTTCACTCGCGAACTTTTATCAGCTCAATCAATTAAGTGCAGGATTATTATCTGTACTCGCCTTTTTACTAGCATCAGTTGAACCAATTCAAATAACAAAAGCTGTACCAGGTGTTATTGATGCAGGTAGATATATTTCAGTAGGAACATTAAGTGCAACTTCTTTATTTGGAGCAATTGTTACAGCATTAATTGCAGTAGAAATTTATCAATTTATGATTAAGCATAATATCTCGATTAAATTACCAGACAGTGTACCACCAGCAGTTGCAAACTCGTTTGCAGCATTAATTCCAACTTTAGTCGTTATTCTTTTATTCTGGGGCATTCGTTACGGTTTGAAATTTGATGTAAACACAACAATCACATATTTAATCGCACCACTAAAATCAGTATTAGTAGGAAATAATTTATTCGGTGGTTTATTAACAGTATTCCTAATCGTATTCTTCTGGTCATTCGGTATACATGGTCCAGCGATTTTAGGACCAATCATTCGTCCAATGTGGGATTCAGCAATTCTTGAAAATATGGAAGTATTCACAGCTACAGGAAATGCACATCAGTTACCAAACTTATTTACAGAACAATTTATTCAATGGTTCGTATGGATCGGTGGCTCAGGTTCAACATTAGCTTTAGTTATTATGTTTATGTTCTCTAAATCTAAGTTCCTAAAAGAGTTAGGTAGATTATCATTCGTGCCAGGTTTATTCAATATTAACGAACCAATTATTTTCGGGGCGCCGATTGTAATGAATCCAATCTTAATTATTCCATTCGTTATAACACCGTTAGTTACAACGACAGTATCATATTTCGCAGTTGTTTCAGGTATGATTCCGCTCATGATGGCGAAACTGCCATTTACGATGTTAGCACCAATTGCAGCGATTATTAGTACGGACTGGACAATTATGGCTGGTGTACTTGTACTGGTTAACTTTGTTATCTCATTCGTTATTTACTATCCATTCTTCAAAATGTATGAGAAGCAACAATTAGCAGGAGAGGAGAAAACAGAATGCTCGGAGCAATTATCATCTTAATTACATTCGTAGCGGGGCAGTGTATTGCACATTATTCAAAATGGGTACAAAGTAAATCTTTATTAGTGTTACTATTAGTATCAATTTTATTTATCGGTAGTTCAATGGGTGCATATGTAATGTTAGGTATACAATCACCGTACGTAATTATTGTACCAACGATTTTATGTGCAACATGTTTATCTGCAAAATATAGATTTACTAGCATGGCATTAATACAACGTGTGAAGGAGATGCAAAAGCATGGAGCGTAAATTAGGAATTTCACTTTATCCAGAGCATTCAACGAAAGAACAAGATATGGCATACATTTCGGCAGCGGCACGTCACGGTTTTTCAAGAATATTCACATGTCTATTATCTGTGAATCGTCCGAAAGAAGAAATTGTAGCTGAATTTAAAGAAATTATTAATCATGCAAAAGATAACAATATGGAAGTTATTTTAGATGTAGCTCCGGCAGTATTCGATCAACTTGGTATTAGCTATAGTGATCTATCATTCTTTGCAGAGTTAGGTGCAGATGGTATTCGTTTAGATCTAGGATTTGACGGATTAACAGAAGCGAAAATGACGAATAATCCGTACGGCTTAAAAATTGAGCTAAACGTAAGTAACGATATTGCCTACTTAGAAAATATTCTTTCGCATCAGGCGAATAAGTCAGCTTTAATCGGTTGTCATAACTTCTATCCGCAAAAATTTACTGGACTTCCATACGACTATTTTATTCGCTGTAGTGAACGCTTTAAAAAACACGGTATTCGCACGGCAGCCTTTATTACGTCACATGCAGCTGAAATCGGTCCATGGGATATTAATGACGGATTATGTACGTTAGAACAACATCGTAACTTACCGATTGAAGTACAAGCGAAACATTTATGGGCAACAGGGCTTATTGATGATGTTATTATCGGAAATGCTTATGCGAGTGAAGAAGAGTTAGAGAAACTAGGAAACTTAAATCGTTACATGTTACAGCTAAAGGTACACTTTGTAGACGAAGCGACTGAAGTAGAGAAGAAAGCGACACTGCAAGAATTACACGTAAGACGCGGCGACATAACAGAATATATGGTACGTTCTACAGAAGTACGCAAAAAGTATAAAGACTATGACTTCCCAGTGCGCGAAAGTGTACGACAGGAAAGAGGGCAAGTTGTAATTGGTAACAACTCATTTGGTAAGTATAAAGGTGAACTACAAATCATCTTGAAAGAAATGCCGATAGATGAACGGAAAAATATTGTCGGTACAATTGCTGAAGAGGAGTTGTTCTTACTAGATTATGTAGGGGCTTGGACTCAGTTTACTTGTGTGGAATAGGGAAGATAGGAGGGGATGCTACGGCATCCTCTTTTTTCTGTTGAAATAGTAGTCTATCGTATATAGAATGCAAAGAGATAGATTTAATTTGGACGGGAGATAAGGAGATGGAAGAGTATATAGATGATTTATTAAGGCGGATGGCGGATGAAGAAGCAGGTATTCGGCAATGTGCGTATGAAGAAGCGAGGCAGTTAAATGATGTATCGCTTTTTTCTTGTTTCCAAGAGAAAGTAATGGAAGCACGAAAAGTATATATAAAAACAAATCTTTATTTTTTAATTACACGACTTGCAATAAATACTAAAGAGATGTATATTGCAGATTATTTGATAGATCGGTTAGAAAGTGAAGAAAGCAGGATGGTGTTAGATAGCATGCTCATAGATTTAAGTAAATTATCTGAAGCAAGCAATGCACATAAAATTATTCCTTACATATATCATAAAAATAGTGGAGTTCGTTATTCTGCTGTCATCGCTTTAAAGTTGTGTAAATCGTTGGAAGCAGAAGATGCTTTATTGAAGTTACTTACAGTGGAAGAGAATCGAGATGATATTGTAAATATATGTGCCACTTTATATGAGATTGGAACAAAGCGATCAATCTTACCTTTAACAAAGCTTTTACATTGCGATAGTGCTTATGTTCGTTCAACTGTTATTGAGGTTTTAGCGAAAATAGGGGGAGCGGACTTACAAATAGTTTATATTGAAGCTTTAAAGGATAGAAATGTGATGGTGAAATACGAAGCTGTTCGAGCTATTTATGCATATGGAGATGAAATGGCGATTCAACCAATTAGCGAACGTGTAACTAAAGTTGTTTCTAGAAGACGTAAAAATGAAGTAGAGCCTACTGATGAATCAGAGATCGTCATTGCTCTTTGTTTTTTACATAAGTTTGCTGATCATGAAGAAGTTTTACAGACGTTTGGTAAAGTATATAAAAAACGAGGAAACTTGTTTATGTCAGAAAGAAAATGGATTCGGGATCATATTAGTTACTTTCAAGAGAAAGAAAGAGTGTAAGAATCATAAAAAAAGAGTTAGCCTCAATAATGAGACTAACTCTTTTTTTAATAATTAGTTTAAAATTTTCACTGTAACTGTTTTACGTCCCCAGTTACTTGATGTACCTTTATCTGGCATTAAAACATCGATTTTATTTCCTTTAATAGCTCCACCAGTATCACCAGCGATTGCTACTCCGTAACCTTCAACCCATACTTTTGAACCTAATGGAATGACACTTGGATCAACTGCAATTAGTTTCATGTTTGGATTAGCTGTTAAGTTATGACCCATAGCTGATTTTACTTGGTCTCCTGCTTTGTAACCATTTTCAAGTGGATCCGCTGTGTAAGCTGTTGCTTGAACTCTTAATTCACGAGAAGAAGATGGTGCACTTGTTTCAGTTTCTTTTGCAACAGGTTGTTGTGTAGCTGGTTTTTGAGCTTTAGCCGCTTCACGAGCTTTAGCTGCCTCTTGAGCTTTAGCTGCTTCACGAGCTTCAGCTGCTTCTTGAGCTTTAGCTGCTTCACGAGCTTCGGCCGCTGCCTGAGCTTCAGCTGCTTCACGAGCTTTAGCTGCCTCTTGAGCTTTAGCTGCTGCTTGAGCTTCAGCCGCTTCTTGAGCTTTAGCTGCTTCACGAGCTTTAGCCACTTCTTGAGCTTTAGCTGCTGCTTGAGCCTCAGCCGCTTCTTGAGCTTTAGCTGCCTCTTTAGCTTTAGCTACTTCCTCGGCTTTAGTTGCTGCTTGAGCTTCAGCTGCCTCTTGATCTTTAACTGCTTCACGAGCTTTAGCTGCTTCCTGAGCTTTAGTTTTTGCTTGAGCTTCAGCTGCCTCCTGAGCTTTAACTGCTTCACGAACTTTAGCAGTATCTTGAACGTTAGTTACTTTTTCAGCTTTAACTACTGGCTGAACTTTAACTGGCGCTTTCCCTGTTAAGTAAGGAACGTGTACATAAGCTGTTTGGCCGTTATATTCAAATTGAATCCAATCATTTTGTACTTGGTGTGTTGTTTCGATTACATCATCTTTTTTCAATTTACCAAGAATCGCTGAATCTGTATTTGCTCCAGCACGTACGTTTAATACGTTTGCTGTTACGTAGTAAGAATCTTTAGTGTAGTCAGCGCTTATGAAAGCTTCTTTACCACTATTTAATTTAACTTTTGACCATCCGTTTTCTGTATGTAAAACGTTAACTTTATATCCATCTAATAACTTTCCGACAACTTTTGATTCAGTAGTTGGGTTTTCTCGTACATTTAGTACATCAGTTGTTACAATCGTTTCTGCTTTAGCAGATGTTGTGAAAATCCCAAGACCAAAAACCGCTGCTGTTGCTATACCCATAAATTTTTTCATAATAGCCTCCATTGCATTTGTTTTTCGTTGACCTCATTATATCAACCATTATTTTCTTATTTGCGGAAAACACAAAACTACAAAGCATTCGTAATGAGGCGTTAATATTCTGTAATAATGCCATTAATATCCTGATAACGTTTTCTTTACGGTTTTTGGGGGGTTATAACATATGATTCATAAAATCAACACTATTTTAATTACTAATAGATTAATAATGTATCATTGGTATTACTTAAATGTTTCTGTAATGTTACGAAAAAGGGGTATTTAACTATTTGAATCGTAATGTAGTTATGAAAATATAATCTTATTGTGTGTGAAGTCGTATATATAGGGGTGATTTTAATGAAATAGAGATATAATTGTTACAAAATAAGTTGTAGTATGGAAAAAATTACGCCTTGAATTTGTGTTATTACATAGTATTTTTGCAATAATAGGATTGCAGGATAGTTGTAATGTGAAATGGAAGCTGCAAGGATAAAAAGGTAATCGCAACATGAAACATATATAATAGAAGAAACATGATTTAAAGGGACGATATTGTTATGAATTAGTTCGCGAATTGCTTCAGAGTTATATAGTAGGAGTTAGAGACGCAGATTTTTAATAAAACAGCGATAAAATTGAATTTGCCTTCAATAAAATAAAAAACGTAGGAGTGTAAACTCCTACGTTTTTTATTTACTCATATCGTAAACATTCAATTGGATCAAGTTTTGCAGCTTTGTTAGCAGGTAGTAGACCGAATATAATACCGATTAACATTGAGATACCTACTGCAAGAAGCCCAAGTTCTGTTGAGACAACGAGTGGCCATCCGGCAAAGATTGAGACGATCCAAGCGAAGAAGATACCGAGCATGAATCCGATGAAACCACCGAGTCCTGTTAAAATACAAGATTCAATTAAGAATTGTGTTAATACTTTACCACGCGTTGCACCAAGTGCTTTACGAATACCAATCTCACGTGTACGCTCTGTTACAGATACAAGCATGATGTTCATTACACCGATACCACCAACAAGTAAGGAGATAGCGGCAATACCACCGAATACCATTTTCATCATACCGATGGATTCGTCTAATTGCTTCGTAAATTCACCTAAGTCCTGTGCTTCGAATTTGTGCTCGAATTTAGGAGCTTTCATTTCGTTTAAAACAGAAACAGCTTGTTTTTCTACACCTTTACGTTCTGTTGGAGAGGTCATTGTTAATTTTACAGAGTCATACTCATTTACTCCTGAAATGACAGGCGCGTTTTCAAGTGATGTATAACCTTCAGGCATAGCCATTCCAAATTCGTTTTTCGTTTCGTATACACCGACTATTTTATATGGCTTTCCTTTTATATCTGTGTATAGATTTGACTCCCAACCACTAAATAATTTGTTGAAAGCTTCTTCATTTAATATAACAGCAGGGATTGCCTGGTTTAATTCGCTGTCGTTTAATTCACGACCGTGAACTAATTTTATTTTTGAATCTGTCATAAAGGCGCCTGTTCCACCTTTTAAATCAAGAGAGACATCTTTTGAACCAGCAGATGCTTTTACTTTCATACTTACATCTGGATAAACATCTTTAACGCCTGGCACAGTTTGAAGACGGTTTAGCATATCAGGTGTGATTTTGGCACTATCTGTTCCATAATCAGGGTTGTTGTAGTAAATCGTTATTTCATTATCTTTTCCTTGGCCTAACTCTTCTTTAAACTTTGCGTTTGTACCATCACCCATTGAAATGATAGTAATAATAGCACTAATACCAATAATAATTCCTAGCATCGTTAATATAGAACGCATTTTATGGGCAAAGATAGAGGAAAGGGCCATGCGTATATTTTCACTCGTGTTCAAAATTAACCTCTCCAATCTTGGACGATATTTCCGTCACGAATTACAATTTGACGTGCTGCCGCTTCCCCGATTTCACGATCGTGGGTAATCATAATGATTGTTGAGCCTTGTTTGTTTAGTTCGTAAAAGAGGTCCATAATTTGTGTACTCGTTTTCGTATCAAGTGCACCCGTCGGTTCATCTGCTAAGAGAAATTTCGGGTTATTTACGATTGCACGTGCGACTGCGACACGCTGCTTTTGTCCACCTGACAATTCATTTGGTAAGTGAGTAGCACGATCAGCTAAACCTACTTTTGTTAAAGCTGCTAGTGAACGTTCACGTCGCTCTTTTTTATCAACACCTGCATAAATAAGAGGTAATTCAACATTTTGCATTGCTGTAAGTCTTGGTAGTAACATAAAGTTTTGGAATATGAATCCGATCTCTTTATTACGAACGTGTGCAAGTTCTGTCTCAGACATGTTTGAAATATTTTGACCAGCTAGTTCATACGCACCTGTTGTTGGTTTATCTAAGCAACCGATAATGTTCATTAATGTTGATTTACCAGAACCAGAGGGTCCCATAATAGAAGTGAATTCTCCCTGGTTCAGTGTTACGTCAATGCCGTGTAATATTTGAACGGATTCTGCACCATTTTGGAAAGATTTCGTGATGCCTTTTAAGTTAATCATTCAACGACAACCTCCATACCATCTTTTAAGTCTTTTTCAGGTTTAGAGATAATTTGCTCTCCTTTTTTCACTCCAGAAACTTTCGCTTCGCTATCTGTTTCAAATTCAACAGTAACCGCTTGTTCTTTCGCTTTACCATCTTTTACAATGAAGACAACATTTTTGTCACCTTTTTTCACGATGCTGCTTTTCGGGATAATTGTACCAGTTGCTTCGCCAGATTTACTTGTCACGTATACGTGGAAGCCGTTTTGTAATTCTTCACTATTGTCTAATGTGACAGTGAATTGATAATTAGAAACAGTTTTATTTTCGTCCATGCTCTTTAATGGTGTAGAACCGATTTCTGTTACTTTTCCTGTCCAAGTCTTACCAGCGACCGTTTTTGACGAAACAGTTACTTCTTGCCCAACTTTCATACTAGCAAGCTCATATTCAGAGAGTTGACCTTTTACTTTAAATGGACCAGCGTGACGAAGTGTAATGCCGCTCATGCCTGTTTTTTCATCAGCAGTTTTTACGATATCATCAATTACACCATCAGTAGGGCTCGTTACAGAAAGGGTGTTTACCTTTTCTTTTGCTGCTTTAATCATTTCATCAGCTTTTTCAACTTCAAATTTCTTCATTTCAAGTTGTGATTCTAATTGTTGCACTTCAATTTCTGATGCTTTTAATGCTTCAGCGGGAAGGCCTGCATTTTTATCTTTTTGTAATTTTTGTTTCGCTGCATCAATTTGTTTTTGGAACAATGTTACTTCTTTTTGTGCGATTTTCTTTTGCATTTCTGCTTCCGTTACACCTTGTTTAGCAGTAGGGTCATTGTATTTAAACAGAGGCTGACCTTTTTTCACTTCATCACCTTTTTTAACAGCTAATTCATACGTGCCTTTTGTTGGATCGAATGAAATGGTTTCAATACCGCTTGGAATAACTTCGCCGCCAAATTTTTGTGCATTTTCAATTTGTTTTTCCGTAACTTTATAACCGCTATATGCCATTGCTATTTCTGAACCACCGCCAGCAAATGCAAAATATGATCCAGCTGCAATTCCGATTGCTACTACACTAGTAATTAACACTTTATTTTTCTTCTTCATCTATTTATCACCTTTTCGTTCGTTTTAGTATCTACATTAAGTATAAAAGAGGTGAAGAATCTGACAAATCGTTTTAGCTTACAATAACCTTACAGTTTTGTAAGGTATGAATATCTAAATGTAAGGTAGAGGTTGTCCTAGTTTAAGCAAATGAATTGACTCGTTGTTTCTTTCTAACAATAATATTGTATGAAGGAGAGGAGGAAGGAAGATGGAAGCTTATTTTAGTGCGCATCCATTAAAACCATTTATTCCGTACTCGAGGCAACATGTCATTATATTATTTATTATGTTGGTGGGGATATTTTTTCTGTATCAATACCAAGATTTATTGCGTCAAAGTGAGTGGAATATAACGGTTCGATATGCGATTGCATTTCTATTTATAGGAAGTGAGATTGGACTTCATATGTGGGAATGGAAAGCTGGGATTTTTGAGCTAGGCACTTCATTACCATTTGAGTTATGTACGATTAGTTTATTGTTAGCATCGATTATGATTGTAACGAAAAGTTATCGAATATATGAGATTGTGTTTTTTACAGGAATTATCGGTGCATCGCAAGCCATTTTAACGCCGAACGTGCAATATGCTTTTCCGCATTTTCGCTTTTTAGAATTCTTCATTGCACATGTATTACTCATTTGGGCACCACTCTTTATGACGTGGGTAGAAGGATATAGACCAACCTTGCAATCGATTAAGCGTACGATGATATTTTTAAACATAGTAATTCCAATCGTTTCATTTGTGAATTATAAAACAGGCGGTAATTATATGTTTTTAGCTCATAAGCCAGAAACTGCTTCATTACTCGATATGTTAGGACCGCATCCTTACTATATTATTTCATTAGAAATAGCTGCGCTTATGGGATGTTTCATTTTGTATATACCGTTTGCGAAAAGAGAAGGGCATGCGCATAAAGAATCACTAGGGTCATAACCTAGTGATTTTTCTTTATAAATATTTACAATTCAGAAAATTAAGAATAAAATTAGAGGGTAAATTATATATAGAGAGAAGGGAAAACGTGGTCAAAAAAGTTTTTCTGAATGGGATGGAAGTGACGATTCAATTTATTATTTCGATTTTGGGTATTATTTGTATAGGAGCACTGCCGAAATTATTTTATGGATTTGAGCTGCATGCATCAAAGTACATACAGAGTTTAAAAGAAGTGTTTGTGAACTTAATGGATATCTCCAATTTGCAATATGTGAGAGGTAAATTTTTATTTCCGCAGTTGTTTGTCCATTATAAAGAAACGATTGTTATTTTTTTGGCTGCTTTTTTCATTTCATTATTTGTAGCATTTTGTATTGTTTATGTAATTATGAGTAGTTCACCGCGTATACAACATCGTATTAAATCATTTCTCATCTTTCTAGAATCTATTCCAGACATTCTTCTTATTTTAGTATCACAAATTTTAGTTGTATGGTTTTTTAAACAAACAGGTTTTTTACCTTTTCAAATTGCGTCAATTGGAGGCGAGTCGATTAGAGGATTGCCAATATTATGTTTGAGTATACCGACTACGATTCTGTTCGTAAAAATGTTAGTGCTTCGTTTTGAAAATGAGTTAGAAAAAGATTATGTACTATTTGCTAAGGCGAAAGGGCTAAATCATATTCATATTTTAAATCGTCATGTTTTACGAAATGTGTTGCTTAGTACACTTTTCTTTGCGAAAACAAATATCTTTTTTATGTTATCTAATTTATATATTATAGAATGGATTTTTAATACGGGTGGTATTTTCATGTTTTTAAAATCGTACGAGGGTATTAGGGTGGAGGTTTTCATCGTTAGTGTGCTGCTTATTTATATTCCGATATTTATTTTATTTAAGCTGTTTCATTATTTCATTCCAGCTGCGATGAAGGAGAGATTATAATATGTGGACGTATATAAAACGTGATAAAAGATTTTGGATAAGCATTGGATTTCTTCTCCTATTAGTTCTTTTGAGCATCGGAAATACGATATGGAATGATGGACAGATTAAAAAAGTTACACTGCAATATGATGCGGCCGGAAACCCAGAAGTGCCACCATTTTCACCTTCATTACAATTTTTACTCGGGACAGACCGGAAAGGATATGACCTTTTACATTTAGTCATTGAAGGCGCGAAGTGGACGATTGGTATATCTATTTTAATTGCGGCACTTAGAATGGTAATAGGTGTGTTTTTCGGTGTTATACTCGGAACATATATAAAAAGAGGCTTTTCGAAGATTGAGGCTTTTTTTGATAGTTTCACAGTTATTCCGACAGTTATGATTGCGTATTTCTTTCTTCAATCTGTGAATAGATTTGGAAGTGGAGAGGAAACAACAACTTTTTTTGAAAGGGCTTCGTTCCAAGTTGTATTACTTGTACTGCTTGCGATGCCGGTTATTGCACTGTATGTTGCGAAGGAAGTTCGTAAATTACAAACGGAAGAATTTATTGATGCCGCGCGCATATTAGGTGGATCAAGAAGACACGTTGTTATAAAGCATCTTTTTCCGCATCTCTATATGACGTTTATACTCGTATTTCTTCAGCAGTTTACGCAGACTCTTACTATTTTGCTGCACTTAGGGTTACTAGAAGTGTTCTTTGGAGGAACTGTTCAGTTTTTTGGACCGGTAGAAGAAGTAGACTCTTACACACATGAATGGTCAGGGTTAATAGGAGTCTATTTTAGGTCATTAACAGTGCATCCATGGATTCCTCTTGTCCCAATTACATTTTTCGGACTTACTATTTTTTCAGGAAATATGATTGTGAAAAGTATAGAAGAGGCGATGATGAAAGTAAGGTTAGGGGGAGAGATAAAGAAGACGGACGTAGAAGAGGAACAATCTGCTGTGCAGTCAAAAGAAGAGTTATTTACTTTTAAACATACGATGTGAAGAGCCTAGGAAACTAGGTTCTTTTATTTTGTTATATTACAATATCATAAGAGAGGTGTAATGAAAATCGATAGGGGAGAAATACAATTTCGTATACACTTCATGTATAGAGAAATGTGAGAGCAGGTGAAGGTATACGATGGATTTTTTAGAATTATCAAAGCGTAGTATAAAACGAAATATGAAAGATTATTTTCTATACTTTATTTCTTTAGTAGGCAGCATTATTATTTATTTTACATTCGTATCGATTAAACGAAATGAAAGTGTAGTAGCGCTTTTGAAAGAATCGGATAAAGTAGAAACGACATTTACGTTTGCACAAATTTTATTAATTATCTTTTTAACGATTTTTATTTTTTATTGTAATAGCTTCTTTTTACGAAAGAAGAAGAAAGAAATTGCATTGTATAGTTTATTAGGAATTCGTAAAGAAGAAATTGCGAAGTTACTCTTTTATGAAACATTACTAGTTGGTGTTGCGGCAAGTGTATTAGGTATTATTTCTGGTTTATTTATAGCGAATATATGTGCAGGGCTTCTTGTGAAATTAATGGGAAGTGCGTTTACATTTACATTTACGATTTCATTTTTGTCTATAGTAGAAGTTCTTATAACGATAGGTGCGATTTTCTTTATTGCATCATGGAAAAGTAAAAAGTTAATTTATGAGCATCGTTTAGTTGAATTACTATATGGTGAAAATCAGAAAGAAGAGGCACCTACGTATTCAAGTAAGAAAGCAAAACGAGCGCTTGTTTTATTAATTGCAGGTTATACAATTGCGTTATTCACACAAGTTTTCGGGTTTGGAGCAATTTTTATTACAGCTCTAATTATTTTTGGGTGTATTGTAAAAGGTACGTTTTTACTATTTGAGCAGTATACAGTGAAATCACTCCATAAAATAAAGGGAGATAAAACGAAATATTGGAATGGAACGAACATTTTATCGATTTCTTCATTGTTCTTCAGAATAAAAGGAAACGTAAAGATGCTTGCACTATTATCTTTATTAAGTGCAGTGACACTATGTACAATTGGAATTAGTTCTAGTATGTATTATGGAGCGCAGAAAACGGCGACATTAATGAATCCAGTTAGTTATGAGTATGTAACAACTGGAAAGGAATTAGATAAGAAAGTTAGAGAAGAAATTCAAAAACACGAGTTAAGAATCAAAAATGAAACGTCTATAGCTATGCTCTCTATGCAAGGAAAGATAGAGGGAGAACAAATATTAACAGGATATTTAATAGGTAATGGTAACGTACAAGTTATAAAAGAGTCAGATTTTAATAAATCTGCTTCTATGTTAGGTAATAAACAAGTCATTCTAGGTTCTGAAAAGGAAGTTGTTTTATTAGATTCGTATAAATCATATAACATAGAAAAGAATTCGCTTGAAGGAAACGACGTATCCTTTGAAGGGATGAAGAATGGTATAACAATCGTTGATCATCGTGAGGAAACAATTGTGAGTGGGAAACTTGCACCAGTTGGACTTGTTGTTCAAGATTCGTTATTTAATAAGCTGCAGCAAGGACATGCTGTTTCAACAGTTAGCGGATTTATCGTTGAAGGAAACGGTAGTAGAGAGCTAACGAAAGAGTTAGGGACTATCCTATCTAAGGAAGCAAAATTCCAATCCTTTGAAGAGGCGAGCCAATCTGAATTGCAAGATGGTGCAGTATTATTATTTGCAAGTATATTTTTAGGGATTGTCTTTATTCTTGCTACTGGATGTATTTTATACTTTAAACAAATAACAGAAGCGATGGCAGAGCGACCGGCATACGGCATGTTAAAGAAAATTGGATTAACGAAAAGGGAAGCAACAGAGTCTGTAAGAAAACAAGTAGGAGCGATTTTTGTAATACCATTACTGCTTGCGATTTGTCATACATTCTTTGCATTTTTAAGTTTGATGGGCTTTACAGGAATGTTCGAATATAGTCTGCCGTTACTAGGTAGTATAGGAGTGTATATCATGATTTACTTTAGTTACTATATGTTAACGGTTCGATCGTACACAAATACCGTATTCAGCGATAGAAAATAAAAAAAGAAGCGAGCAATTTTTCATGCTCGCTTCTTTTCGTTATTTCGTAGAAACTTCACCTTCAGTTTCTGTTTGCGGAATAAAGTATCCGACTATACCACCAATTATTGCTGGAACAATCCAGCCAATACCTAATTCATAAAAAGGAATTGCGTGTACGATATTAGCGATAAAACTTGGTATCATTCCCACATTATCAAGTGCATGAATACAGCTAATAAGGAAGGCCGCAATCATTGCTCCGATATAGACAGAAGGTTTACGTTTCGTATATTTATCAATAAAGGATACGAAAATTAAAATGATTGTAATTGGATATAAAATAATTAATACGGGTAATGTAATTTTGATTAATAAACTTAAACCTAAGTTTGAAATAACGAAACTAAAAATACAAACGTATAGTACAAGCTTCTTGTACGAAACATTTGTTAATACTGTTGTGAAATAGTTAGCGAATGCACTTACAACACCAATTGCTGTCGTTAAACAAGCGGCTATAATTGCGATACTTAATAAAACATTACCGCTTGTCCCAAAGAATTGGTACATAACAGTAGCTAATAGTTGACCACCGTTTTCGAATTGTCCTAAGTTCCCGTTTGAAGCGCCGATATAGCCGAGTAAGAAGTAAACAATTGTTAGGAACAGGGCCGCAATGCTTCCGCAAATAATTGTATATTTCGCAATGGATTTCTTATCTTGTATACCGTTTTGACGAATTGCATTTACAACAATCGTTGATAATACGAGTGCTCCGATTGCATCTAAAGTTAAAAATCCTTCAAGAAATCCTTTGAAAAATGGAATTTCTTTATAGTCACCGATAGGTTCTGCAAATGATCCTGGTGAAAGAATCGCTTTTGTTGCCATAATTGCAATAATTCCAAGTAAAATTGGCGTTAATATTTTACCGATATGATCTACTAATTTGGATGGATTTAATGATAAGAAGTAGACGACTGTAAAGAAAATCGCACTAAAGATTAACATAGAGTACCATTGATCTGGGAAAAGTGGTGCGATTCCAATTTCATAAGATACAGATCCAGTTCGTGGAATAACAAATAGTGGGCCGATTGAAAGATAAATAATGATGGCGAATATTGCTGCGAATTTTGGATGAACACGGCTCGCTAAAGTGTTAAAGCTACCACCAGCAAGGGCAACAGCGACGATAGCTAGTAAAGATAAACCGACGTCTGTAATAATAAATCCTGTAATGGAAACCCACATATTCTCTCCGGAAGAAAGACCGAGAAGGGGCGGGAAAATCATATTACCAGCACCGAAGAAAACCGCGAATAGTAGTAAACTAATCGAAAGTATTTGCGCTGGTTTTAAAGTTGTACGCATATAAAGAAAATCCTCCTAATGAGTGTTTTTGTCGAAAATTCAAATAATTTGTCGAGTAACTGTTATTATTTTAAAGGTCTGATGACTAGAAAGCAAGAGGGAATTTTATAAATATTAAAAAATAATGCATTAAATTGAATAAATATACTATTTATATGTTAATTAGGAAGGATTTAACTTTAAATATAAAAAAACACATATCGTTACGATATGTGTGTTAAAAGAAAATCTTTTTATCACGTTCTTCTTTTAAAATTTCAACCGCTTCTCGGAAACGTTGTGAATGGACAATTTCTCGTTCACGTAAAAAGCGCAAGCTGTCGTTTATGTCGGGGTCGTCAGATAAATCAATTAGCCATTGATAAGTTGCTCGTGCTTTCTCTTCAGCGGCAATATCTTCATATAAATCTGCGATAGGGTCTCCTTTTGCTTGAATATAAGTAGCAGTAAAAGGAACGCCACCTGCATTATGATAAAACAAAGCGCTATCGTGATTAGCGTACTGCGCATCCAATCCAGCAGCTTTCATTTGTTCTGGTGTCGCATCTTTCGTTAATTTATAAATCATTGTAGCAATCATTTCTAAATGGGCGAACTCTTCTGTACCGATATCGGTTAGTAAGCCAACGACTTTGTCAGGAATTGTATAACGTTGATTTAAGTAGCGAAGAGCAGCAGCCAGTTCGCCGTCCGCACCGCCATATTGTTCAACTAATAATTTGGCGAGTGCTGGATTACAAGTACTCACTTTAACTGGATATTGTAATTTTTTTTCATAAATCCACATAGTTTCTCTCCTTTATCCTGCTATTTGCTGCCAGTAAACTCCACTTAATTAAAGTTTCATTTTATATTTGCCATGGCCACGGTCCTTGGCTCCATTGCCATGGAGCGTTAGAATAACTATTTCCGAATTGCTGAAGTGGCCCGTATTTTTCTTCAATTTTTTGTTGTAATACTCTCCGTTTATAGGAGAAATCATTGAATTGATTTATAGCTGCAGTATCGTCGGGGTGCGTATCTAAATAGAGGGTAAGTTCAACTAATACAAAGTCTAGTTCTTGTAGTTCTTCAATCCATTTGTAATATTCATCAGGCAATGTTTGTGTCACGTTTTTATTCACCGTCCTTTTTTGTGAGGATTTTCATAAAAATCATAAAAAGCAGGCCATAAAGTCCCTTTTCTTAAAGCTTCTTTTGGTGGGAATTGGGGTAAGTTAGGTGGTTGAAAGCCCATAAATAGGTGTGGGGGAGTTGAGTAATATTTCTTTCCAATTGGAGGGCAAGGATCGTTTGGGCCATGAAAAGGTATGTAGGATTTCATAAATTCATCCATGTTACACGCCTCCTTTATAAATGAAATATTCATCACTACGTATTGTATTCGTACATAATTGCAAATTATGACTCATATAGAAAACTAAAAGGGGCAGGGGGAGTGCGGATGGAAAGTGTTACAACATGTATTGTATTAGAATCTAAAAACTTAAAGGAAACATTATATTTTTATGAAGGAATTCTAGGGTTTAAACCGAGCAAGGAGAGGCCACAAATACGTGTAACAGGTGTGTGGTATGATATTGGTTCAACGAGAATTTGTTTTGTTGTAAACAGGGGACTGGGAGAGCATAGAGAGACTGTTACATCATCAGTGAAGGAACTATTGTTAAAAACTACAAATATCGAGCGGTTAAAGAAAAAGTTAGCGTTTTATCAAATATCATTTTTAGAAAAGCGCCGCGGTGAAGAAGTTAGAATAATATTTCATGATCCAGATGGTTATACACTCCAATTTATTTCAATAGAGAACATGGAAAAGAGCGTTTTACAATGTAATAACCTGAATGGTGAATGAAAAAAATATTGACAAGCTTAGGCAAATATTTTAATGTGAGTGTATAAAATTGTGTATATAAAGGGGAGTAACTTATTACAATAAAGTCGTCATTACAGGGAGAAACCCTCGGCTTTATTGGCAACGATTTCGTTGTTAGTGAGACCTTTACCAGCAATGGTAAAGGCCCCTTCTTGTCTTTTTTAGGACCCTTACCATACTTGGTAGGGTCCTTTTTGTATACAAAGAGAGGAGATATAAAAATGAAAAAACTTATTAGTAGATTAAGAGTTGTATTTCGTGTTCGCCGTTTTGTTCCATTTTTATTTGACTTTTTTACTTCAAAAGAGGTTTCAATAAAGAAGAAAATCTTATCTATTGCTTTTTTAGTTGGGTATGTTGCGATGCCGCTTGATTTAATTCCAGACTTCCTGCCGTTTATCGGTATTTTAGATGATATTGGAATTGTGTTGTTCATTTTGAATCGAATTGTAAAAATGGCGCCAGTTCAATTACAAGAAAAGCATAACGTAAACGTAGGATAGGAGTTGAAAATATGGAGCAAATTATTTTAGATATAATCGAGTTTTTAAAGCAGTTTTCTTATTTTGGAGTTGTGTTAGCATTAACGTTTGAATTTATTCCAGCAGAAGTAGTTTTGCCTATGGTTGGATATTGGGTATACGAGGGTGATATGAATTTTTGGCTAGCTGTATTAGCTGGAACACTGGGTGGAACGACAGGACCATTAACGTTATACGCACTCGGTTATTACGGTGGTCGTCCTCTATTAATAAAATACGGGAAATACTTCTTTATTAAAGAAGAACAAATTCAAAAAGCAGATGATTTCTTTGAGAAATATGGACCAGTTGTAGCATTTGTTGGACGCTTTGTGCCAGGAGTTCGAACGCTTATTTCTGTTCCATGTGGTATGGCGAAAATGAATATATGGAAATTTAGTATATATACATTTGTAGCAATGTTCCCATTAACGACTTTGTATATTTATTTTGGAATGAAATTAGGTCCGCATTGGGAAAAAGCAGCGGGTGTTGTTGGGCAATATATGCTACCGATATTAGCGGTCGTTCTTATTATTGTAGGTGGTATTTTAATCTATAAATTTATGAAAAAACGAAACAGATCGGAATCTATCTAGTCATTGGTAATGGAATTTGCATATTTTTTGAAAATAGATGAATAGTACAGGCAAAAGACTCTGAGGGACATACACATATAGGGAATATAAAAGAGAGAGGGGAAACAACTATGTCTTGTGAGTGCTCAGGGTCAGCATTAACTTGCTGTCCAGATAAAAATTATGTGCAAGATAAAGTGTGTAGTCCGTGGTCTGCTACTGTAGTTACAACAGCAATTGATAATGTTCTCTATACAAATAATATTAACCAAAACGTAATTGGTACTGGTTTTGTAAAATATGATGTTGGACCAGGCCCAATTACTGTAGAAGCACTTGATTCTGCTGGGGCTACAATTGATACACAAACATTAAACCCAGGAACGAGTATCGCGTTTACGTATCGCCGCTTTGATAGTATACAAGTTGTGTTACCTGCAACACCTGCTGGAACGTATCAGGGAGAATTTTGTATTACGACACGCTATTCACTTTCGTAGAAGAATAGGAGAGGGTTGAAATGGGAATGAGAAGTTCCAGTTTGTCTTGTTGTTCTAATAAAACACTTGTGCAAGATCAAGTATGTGCAGACTGGTCAATTACAGGTGCGGGTACTCAAATTGTCTATACGAATAATCTTACACAAGAAATATACGGTTCAGGTTATGTAAAATATGATACAGGTGCGAATCCAATTACAGTGGATTTTTTAGTAGGTGTTACAGTAGTCGATACGATTACTGTACAACCGCAAAGTAGTGGTACTTTCACAGTGAGGCACTTTACTACTGTTCGAATTACAACGACGGGAACGACTGTTAATCAAGGAGAGTTTTGTATTACAGTACGTTATCCAATTTCATAAAAAAAGCATACCGTAAATGGTATGCTTTTTTAAAATTGAGGAAGTAATAAAATTGGTATTCTATAAGCAACATGTAAATTGGCAACAGTACTTGCCTTCTAAATATAGTGAAGGATTATTTTGTATATTAATAATACTAACGGATTTTAAATCTTTACCTGTGTAAGATATTGTATTGCCAGGAAACACAGTGGAAATATTGGTTACTGCTCCAATGATTTGAATTGTAATTGCTTCAGTGCTGCTAGTACTATTGTAAACCGAGACAGTACCTGATATAAGCAGTATCCCATCACTTTGCCACAGTATCATTGATTGTAGTGCATCTTTGGTAGAGGGAATGGTGTTGTTAGTTATGAGGAAATTCCCAGCAAATTCATTTGTTACTAGTTCACAATTGGGATTCGGAGGAGGGGATGGTGGACAAGGCTCTGGGCAAATGATAGATAAAGGAGCGAAACAGCCAATATTTTTTTTGTTCTTCAATACAACCCCTCCTTTTTAAGTTGTCTTTTACTACTATTAAATGTAGAAGCATGGCCGATGTGTTAAGAAAAGAAGAAAATTTTTAAAATTAAGATTGTCTAATAGGCTTACAGCTTAACTTATCATTAATGTTATAGAAAAGATTATATGTGAATAGACATGGGAAAAGAATGATCAGACTCTTTTAGACAAAAGGTGGTTGTATACAATAGTACGAGTAATGTTGGACTTAACACCTAATTAACTGTATATTTACAAAAATCTAATAAAATTCATTTGTTATTTAAACGATATTAATATGTTTAAGATAAAATAGCCCTTGTAATGAATCAATTATTATGAGGAGGATTCACGTGGAAAGAACTGCTTTACGAAAAGTAAAAGGTCTTATTGGATTATTAATGGTGTTTGTATTGGCATTTGTATCATTACCGTGGAGTACGTCGGTTAAAGCGGAAGAGAAAAAGCAAGAAAAGGCACCAAGTGAGAAGAAGATAGTTTTTCCAGTTGTAAGTGATGTACATATTAAAAATAGTGGAACAGACGATACGTTTCGCTGGAAACGAGCGATTGAGCAGTTTAATACACTTGCCCCAAAGCAAGATGCATTTGTTATTGTAGGTGATTTCACAGATTCAGGATCGCTGCAACAATATGATCGTTTCATGCAAGTGTATAACGAAAATGCAAATAAAGATGCGGTACGAATGAATTCTCTTGGTAATCATGATTATTGGAACGGTTTATCAGAAGAGGGAGCGCAGAAGCGTTTTTTAGAAAAGACAGGAATGGAATCGATTTATTATCATAAGGTGGTAAAGGGGTATCATTTCCTTGTTATGTCTCCAGAGAATGGAACAACACATGGCTATTATTCGGACAAGCAAATTAATTGGTTAAAAGAAGAAATGGCAAAGGCACAAAAAGATGATCCGGAAAAACCGATTTTCGTATTTTTACATCAGCATATTAAAGATACAGTATACGGTAGTCATGAATGGGGAACACAAGATAGTGCAAAAATTAATGCAGTGTTAAAAGAGTACCCACAAGTCATTACATTTTCAGGTCATTCACATTATCCATTAGATGATCCAAGATCGATTCATCAAAAAGACTTTACATCTGTTGGTACATCTTCTGTAAGTTATATGGAAGTTGAAGGTGGTAAAGTACAAGGAAATATCCCGTCAGGGGCGAGTACATTAAGTCAAGGTTTATTAGTAGAAGTGGATGATAAAGAAGTAACGATTAATCGCCGCGACTTCCATACGAATTCTTGGACAGGTGAGCCATGGAAAATTCAGTTGCCATCAAAGAAAGAAACATTTACGCATGTAGAAGATCGCGATAAAGAAAAGCCTTACTTTGCAAAAGATGCGAAGTTATCGGTATCAAATGTAACAGAAAATGCAGCAACAGTAACATTCCAGCAAGCATTGGACAACCTTCTTGTTCATTCTTATCGTGTACAAGCTAGAGATAAGCAAACTGGAGAAATAAAGAATAAATTGTTAGCATTCTCAGAGTTTTATCGTGATCCAGTTCCAAAAGAACTTACATTTACACTTGCAGGATTAGATGGCGGGAAAGCATATACACTTGAAGTAGTTGCGATTGATTCGTTTGGAAATGAGAGCGCGCAGCCATTAACTGCAGAAATCACAACGAAAAAAGATAATATCGATCCGAATGTAAAAGTGCCAAAGGCAGACGTTTTTGATGTGAATTTCTTAGATGGTACATTTAAAGATAACTCACCGTTTGGAACAAAAGGTGATGTGAAAGGGAATGTATCTATTGAATATGATAAAGCATTGAAAACAAATGTAATGAAATTAAATGGAAAAGCAAATACATTTGGGTATCTTCCATTTTCAGCAGCACAAAAAGAAAAAGTAGCAAATTCATTTACGTTAGAAACTGTATTTTCAATGAATGAAATTCGCGGACAAGGTATTTTGCAAAATACAGAGAGCGGTGGAATTGGTTTTGAGTCTACAGGAAGTGGATATGTAGAATTATGGGCTCATATTGGCGGAAGCTATAAACGTGTGGGTGTTCAATTAGAAGCAAACAAAACGTATCATTTAACAGGAACATATAACGGCAGTGAAGTAGCAATTTATGTAGATGGTAAAAAAGTAAATAGTCAGCCAGCTCAAGGGAAAGTATATCACCCGAACGTACCATTCGCACTTGGTGCAGATCCTGATAGCAACGGAAATGGCGGTATTCCGTTAAATGGACAAATTACACTCGCAAAATTATATAGTAAAGCATTAAGTTCTTCAGAAGTAGTAGCGGCATATAACGAGTTTTCTACTCGTACAAAATTAGAGCAAGCAAATACGTTATATGAAGAAATCGGAAAAGCGAAAGAAGTATTGGCAGGTACTTATGAATTTGGTGAAAAGCCAGGTCAATATTCTCAAGAAGCTTTTAAAGAATTACAAAAAGGTTATGACAATGCAAAGAAAGTGTTTGAGAATATAGCGAGTACAGGAGAACAAATTGTTCAAATGTATAATGAATTAAAAACAGCAAACCAAACATTTGTACAATCAAAAGTGGCAGAAGAACAGCCTAAAACCCCGAAAGAAAAGTTACAAGTGAATGTTGAATTTGCAAAAGCTTTAGTAAAGAAAGCGCAAGATGGAAATGTAACAGACGGTTCAGTTAAATCATTAAGTCAAAAAATCACAGTTGCAGAAGCTGTGTTAAAAGATAAAAATGTAAAAGATGAGTATGTAGAATCAATGAATCGTACGTTAGAGCACGCTATTTCACTCGTTGAAAAAAGTATCAATAAGTAAGGTATAAGAAAAAGAAGCTTATCATGATAGGCTTCTTTTTTGTTATACTAAAAGTAGTATAGAAAAAGGAGCGAATAATTTGGAAGAGAAAAAGCTAAAAAGAATTCTTGAATATGTATGGATCGCCGTTGTGCTCCTTGTAGGATATTATTTATTAAAAGATAAAAGTATATGGGTTCTATTTCTAATGACATTTTTATTGGCGGGATTAGGAACGCTATTTATTAACTTTTTCTTTGATAGTGTAAACGCGTGGAGAAAGAAAAAGAAAGAGACGAAGTAAGGGAAAATAAAGTGAAGCTTTAATCAGTGGGAGTCTTACTGCCCGGCAAATAGCGGGATAAGTATACAAAAGTTGATCGGTATATTTTTTGTTTTACAATCGTTAATGAAAATAGCTCGCCTTTATGATAGGCGAGCTATTTTTTTTATGCTTCTTTTTTCTCATCATTTGTTTTTTCAGTAGCTAAATGACTATGTTTTCTAGAGTAGAAGAAGTAGACGCATAAACCGACTATAAGCCAAATTGCAAAGCTGATCCATGTTGTTTTGGAGAGATTCATCATTAAATATAAACAACAAAGAATAGCGACAATTGGTAGTACAGGTACGAGTGGTGTGCGGAAGCCACGTTTTAAATCAGGATGAGTTTTACGTAAAATAAGTACAGCAAAGCAAACGAATGTGAAGGCTGTTAACGTACCGATGTTTACTAAATTCGCTAGTAAATGTAGGTCTAAAAGTCCTGCTAATAAAGCTGCAAATACGCCAGTAATCCATGTGTTTAATAAAGGGATTTTTACTTTTTTATTTACGCGTGATAACGCTTTCGGGAGTAAGCCGTCTCGACTCATTGCATAAGAAACACGAACTTGTCCATACATAACGACTAAAAGAACGGTTGTCATTCCTGTCATCGCACCAACTGCAAGTAGCCCCGCAATTGTATCTTCACCAACGAAATGTAGTGCAAATGCAACTGGATCAGAAACGTCTAATTGCGTATAAGGAACCATGCCTGTTAAAACGAAAGATACGATCATGTATAAAACTGTACAAATAAGAAGGGAACCGATAATGCCAATTGGTAAATCACGCTGCGGTTTTTTCGTTTCTTCTGCCGCGGTTGCGATTGCATCAAAACCTAAAAAGGCGAAGAAGACAGTGGCAGCTCCGGTAATAATACCGTCGTACCCGAATGGAATGAACGGTGTCCAATTTTCAGGCTTTACATATTTTGCACCCGCTACGATAAAGGCGATAATAACTGCTAATTTTATAAGGACCATAACATTATTAATGCGTGCGCTTTCGCGTATCCCAAAACTTAAAAGCCCAGTAATGAGAAGTAAAATACAAACAGCTGGTAAATCAATGAGACCACCTTTTCCTGTACCAGGGGCCGAGGCTATTATGGCGGGCAGATGGATGTTAAATCCTTGTAGTAAAGATTGTAAATAACCAGACCAACCGACAGCTACTGCTGCGACGGCAAGTAAATATTCGAGCATTAAACACCAACCAACGATAAAGGCGACAACTTCTCCGACTGTCATGTATGCGTAAGTATACACACTTCCTGAGACAGGAATAGAAGAAGCAAATTCGGCATAACAAAAGGCTACACAAGCACAAGTAAATGCAGCAATAAGGAATGATAGCATAATACCAGGACCAGAATGTTTCGCTGCGACAATACCTGTTAATACAAAGATTCCTGTCCCAATTACGGCGCCAATTCCTAAAAATGTTAAATCGAGTGCGGTTAATGTTCTATCTAACTGCTGTGGTGATTCAGTACTAAGCGCTTTTTTTCGTAATAATGACTTCACTTTGGACTCTCCCCCCGTTTTTTCATTTCCATAACTGCGAATATATTATGAGTCCACTAGAAAAGAGTATGTAAGTGAATGGAGGTACAGTTATGGTATGTAGTTTTTTAAAAATTCTGGGTTAATCTTAATATAATTCAGAATATTTTGTCAAATAAAAAATATGACAAATAAAATGCGAATGAATAGGGGAAACTACTTGCAGAAATAGACGAGGGTTAACAGAGTGACAAAACCACTCATAAAAGTTTCACTTTATCCCGCATTAACTGCCCGTAAATGCCCGATTGGTGCGGGCTAATAATCAGCGGGGATGGGAAAATTCCCCACTGATTAAAGTTTCACTTTATAAAGTAGGAGAAGATGCTATGTTATTCTATTTTGAACTTGTTGTCATTTTACTTTGTACGAAATTAGCTGGTGATATTAGCGTGAGACTCGGCCAGCCTTCTGTACTTGGTAAATTAATTGTTGGTATTATTATCGGTCCGGCTTTGCTAGGTATTATTAATAGTTCAGAACTTATTGATGAGCTTAGCGAAATTGGTGTTTTGCTACTTATGTTTATGGCAGGACTCGAAACTGATTTAGAAGAGTTAAATCGTAATTTAAAATCTGCATTCGCAGTAGCGATGGGAGGAATTATTTTCCCATTCCTTGGTGGGTATTTAGCAGGACTTGCGTTTGGAATGTTACAGTCGCATGCGATCTTTTTAGGGTTATTACTTTGTGCCACTTCGGTTAGTATTTCTGTTCAAACACTAAGAGATTTAGGGAAAATGAATACGAGAGAAAGTACGACGATTTTAGGTGCAGCTGTATTTGATGATGTAATTGTCGTTATTTTATTAGCATTTGTGATGAGTTTTTTAGGTACACAAGATGTAAATGTAACGCTAGTCATTGCAAAGAAAATTATCTTTTTTGTAAGTATTGTTTTCATCTCTTGGAAAGTTGTTCCATGGATTATGAAAATGCTCGTACCACTTCGCGTAACAGAAGCATTAATTAGTGCAGCTCTTATTATTTGTTTCTCTTTTTCGTATTACAGTGAAATGATGGGGATTGCAGGTATTATTGGAGCATTCGCAGCTGGAATTGCCATTTCTCAAACAGAGTATAAGCATGAAGTGGAACATAAAATTGAACCAATTGCTTATGCAATATTTGTTCCAGTGTTCTTCGTAAGTATCGGAATGGAAATTACATTTCAAGGTATCGGAAGCCAGCTTTGGTTCATTATCATCATGACTCTTATTGCGATATTCACAAAGTTAATCGGATCAGGTTTAGGCGCAAGACTGACAGGATTCAACCTTCAATCTTCTATTAGTATCGGTGCGGGAATGGTTTCGCGCGGAGAAGTGGCGCTTATCATCGCAGCAAATGGACTTGCGGCGAATTTGTTAGCGAAAGAAAATTTCACAGCGATTGTCATTGTTGTTATATTGACGACAATTATTACGCCGCCGCTTTTGAAGAAGTATTTTGTATAGAGAGGAAGGGCTTATCTGATGTAGGTAAGTTCTTTTTTTATTGCAAAATGCAGTGGTCATGTAGCATGAATGGATTGTAATTATGATAAAATCTATGTATGTGATATGACAAGGAGAGGGAAGTGTGAAGATTACAAAGGGGAAAGTTATAGGTGTAATCATACTTATTGCACTATGTATACCATTTACTGCATGGAAAGAGTCAAAAGTGAAAAAATTTCCAGTTTCTATTTTTTCTTCCTATGTAGAAGACGAAAATCCGAAAGACTATAAGTACACTGCTTTTGTACCTGACTTTGCAATTTGGATACATGGATGGGAAAAACAGCGATCTGAAGGTGAAATAACGTCATATAAAAAAGGGGATCGAACTGTAATTGTTCACCATCCACCTGGCAATGATGGTTTTTATCTATATGATACAAATGATATTAGAGAATATACGCAACCATAAGAAGTGGAGGTTAAATAGTGAAAGCTTCAACATTACTATTTAAAATTGAAAGTAATATGGATCAATTTTCACCAGCCGAAAAGAAGGTTGCCATGTACATAATGGAGAATGCAGAAATTGTTCCGAACTTAACGACGAAAGAAGTGTCAACGAATGCAGGCGCAAGTGAGGCAAGTGTTGTTCGCTTTTGTAAGTCGATTGGGATTGGGAGCTTTAAATCATTTAAAATCGCGCTCGTTCGTGAATTAACGATTGCTGATTATAATATTAATGATTTTTCAGTGATGAATACGGAAGATGGACCGTACGACTTGTTTAATAAAGTTACATATGTGAATAAAGCTGCAATTGAGGCGAGCGTTACTGCGATAGATAAAAAGGAACTTGAGAAAGCTGCAGATCGTATTGTAAATGCGGATAAAATTATATTTTACGGAGTAGGCGGATCGGCTACTCCGGCGATGGACGGGGCTTATAAATTTACAAGGCTCGGATTTACAGCGATGATGCTATCTGATTTTCATATGATGTTGCCGCTTGTGACGAATTTAATAGAAGGCGATATATTTGTTGCGATTTCAACATCTGGTCGTACGAAAGATGTACTTGAAATGGCGCAATATGCGAAGAGACAAGGTGCAACAGTTATTGCGATTACAAAGCTTGACCAATCATCACCTTTATATAAAGAAGCGGATATTCGTCTTTGTATGCCAGATGTAGAGCAAGATCATCGTATTGCAAGTATTGCTTCAAGAATGACACAACTGAATATGATTGATGCTTTATATGTGATTACTTTTAATCGTATTGGTAATAAAGTGTTGGATCAATTTATGGAGACAAGAGAAGAAGCTCTACGGTTACGGAAGTTAAAATGAGAAGATGAGGAAACCCATCTTTTTTTGCATACTGACATAAATTCGTCATGAAAAGAAATAAAATTTCATAAAATAATAAAGTAATACTGATTTTAAATTTCCTAAAATTATAATGAAAGTATGAAATTAAATTTCAAAGTGGGTGGTAATATGTTAGAAAATTTATCGACAGAACATCGTAATGAGAAGACGATGAATTTAGATGAGATGAGCATAAAAGAAGTTTTACAAAGTATGAATCAAGAAGATCGAACTGTTGCGTTAGCAGTTGAAAATGAAATAGAAGAAATTGCAAAGATTGTAGGGGCTGTTATTCAATCTTTTGAAGAAGAGGGCCGATTAATTTACATTGGGGCTGGTACGAGTGGCCGTTTAGGTATTTTAGACGCGGTTGAATGTCCGCCGACATTTGGTACAGATGATAAAATGGTACAAGGATTTATAGCAGGTGGATTGAAAGCGTTTACTAAAGCGGTAGAAGGTGCCGAAGACCGCGAAGAGTTAGCAGAAGAAGATTTAAAAAGCATTGGATTAAACGAGAAAGATACAGTGATTGGAATTGCAGCAAGTGGCCGAACTCCTTATGTAATTGGCGGCTTGAAGTACGCAGGCAGCGTGGGAGCGAGTACAGCTAGTATCTCTTGTAATAAAAATGCTGAAATAAGTAAATATGCAAAACTAAATGTGGAAGTAGAAACAGGCGCAGAAATTTTAACAGGCTCAACGCGTTTGAAGGCTGGTACAGCGCAAAAATTAGTACTCAATATGATTTCAACAGCTTCTATGATTGGTGTTGGGAAAGTATATAAAAACTTAATGGTAGATGTTCAATCTACAAATGAAAAGTTAGTAGAACGATCAAAACGAATTATTGTGGAAGCAACAGGCATTAGTTATGAAGTAGCAGCAGAGTATTATGAAAAAGCAGAACGTAATGTGAAAGCTGCGATTGTTATGGTGTTATTGCAGTGTGAGTATGGGGAAGCACTGGAGAAATTAAAAGAAGCGAAAGGGTTTGTGAAGAAGGCACTATAAAATAATAGGGAGGGGGATTCTATTATGAAGAAAGAAGAGAGAATGGCCAAAGAGATTTCAGAGCAATTTGGGGGAGTAAAAAATATTCGTGGCATTGCTCATTGTATGACGAGACTGCGATTAACGCTTCATGATGAAAGTAAAGTGAATATGGAACTTTTGAAAAAGGTTGAAGGGGTTATGGGAGTTATTGAAGATGAGACGCTTCAAGTTGTTGTTGGACCAGGGACAGTAAATAAAGTAGCAGCTGAAATGGAAGGTTTAACAGGCCTGCGAATTGGTGAGGTGGCAGATCATCACCTTGAAGACCTTGGGCAAGAGATGAAGTCAGAGATTAAGAAGAAAAATAATACACCAGTGAAAAACTTTTTAAGAAAAATAGGAAGTATTTTCATTCCGTTAATTCCGGGGCTTGTTGCGTCAGGAATTATAAATGGGGTGGCTAACTTTGCGAAAAACGCAGGTGCCGATCCGAATGCAACGTGGCTACAAATGCTACTACTCATTGGTGGCGGTATCTTTACATTCTTAGGCATTTTAGTCGGCTGGAATACAGCGAAAGAATTTGGCGGGACACCAGTTCTTGGGGCAATTGCTGGTATTTTAATTTTTAACCCGGCGATGGCGACTGTAAAATTATTCGGTGAAGCGCTAGTACCCGGACGGGGCGGATTATTTGCAGTTATTTTTGCAGCATGGCTTATGGTTGTAGTGGAAAGACAAGTTCGAAAAGCTGTACCAAATGCAGTTGATATTATCGTAACACCGCTTATTACTGTGTTAGTGGTAAGTATCGTAACGATGTTAGCAATTCAGCCGGTAGCAGGTTTCTTATCTGAAGGAATTACAAGCGGAATTAATGGTATTTTAAGTATTGGCGGAGCGTTTGCGGGAGCGGTGCTTGCTGGAACATTTTTACCTCTCGTTATGGTCGGATTGCATCACGGTTTAACACCAATTCATATGGAATTTATTAATCAAACGCACGTAACACCTTTATTACCAGTACTAGCAATGGCTGGAGCTGGGCAAGTAGGCGCAGCGATTGCTATTTTTGTAAAAACTAAAAACAAACGACTTCGTAACGTAATTAAAGGTGCATTACCAGTTGGCTTTTTAGGAATTGGCGAACCGTTATTATACGGGGTTACATTACCACTTGGGAAACCGTTTCTTACTGCTTGTCTCGGTGCAGCAGTTGGCGGTGCATTCCAAGCAGTTATGAAAACAGCCGCACTCGGAATCGGTGTATCAGGATTATCATTAATTCCGTTAATTGCTGATAATAAATATTTATTATATTTCCTTGGGTTAGTAGTTGCATATACTTTCGGTTTCATCTTTACGTACTTCTTTGGCTTTAAAGAAGAAATGGCAGAAAACATATAGAGAAAGGGATTCCTTTCTCTTTTTTTATTCATAGAAAGGGAGATTCATATGATAGGAGTTTCAATTTATCTTGCAAAAGAACGAGTAAAGAAGCAAGAAGAGTGGCTAAAAGTAGCGAAGGAAAACGGGTTTTCATCTATTTTTACATCATTGAACATTCCAGAAGATGATCCAAATACGTATAAAGAGTTAATTCAAATACTTGGGAAACAAGCTCTCGAAAATGAAATGGAATTAATGGTCGATGTTTCTCCAAAATCGTTACACCATTTAGGGATGACGTACGAAAATGTGGAAGAGTTAGTAGAGTGGGGTATTACTGGTTTACGAATGGATTATGGCATCACGCCGAAAGAAATTGCACGCGTATCTCATAAAATGAAAGTAGCTTTAAATGCGAGTACGATTACAGATTCATTTTGGAAAGAGTTACTTGCGGAAAATATACGAGTAGAGAATGTAGAAGCGTGGCATAATTTTTACCCGCGCCCAGAAACAGGACTAGCAAAGTCGTTTTTACAAAAACAAAATAAGTATTTACATGAGTGCGGAATAAAAACGATGGCATTTATTCCGGGAGATGGTGAAAAACGCGGTCCGTTATATGAAGGCTTACCAACGTTAGAAAAGCACCGCAATATGCGCCAGCTTGAAGCGTATTTAGAACTTGTACAAGAGTGTGGTGTCGATAAGGTGTTAATCGGGGATATAAGCGGAAGTCTAGAAAGTGTACAAGAGATAGCGAGTGCGAGTAGAGGGATTATTCCGCTGCGATATGAGCCATTGCTAAAGAAAAGTGAAGTATTAAAAATGGTAGAACAAGTGCATACAAATCGGTTTGACCCGGCTCGTGATGTCATTCGTTCAGTTGAATCAAGAGAAGGAAAGAAAGTTGTGTTACAGCCGATGCATACAATTGCAAGAAAGAAAGGCAGCATTACAATTGATAATGAATTGTACGGTAGATATGCTGGGGAGATGCAAGTTGTTGTAAATGATTTACCTGTAGATGAGAAAATGAATGTTGTCGGAATGGTTGTGGAAGAGGACGTACCGTTATTGCCTTATATTGGCGCTGGAAAAAAGTTCCGAATTTTCTGTGTGATAGAGTAAAAGCTTGAATTAGCGCTATTTTATAAAAGACATTATTCGTAAAACGGATAATGTTTTTTGTATTCTTAAAAAAAAGCATTTGACGAATGAAAAGAAATACCGTATTGTTTTGTCTTGTGAATAAATGTTCACCATAACAAAACAAAGAAGGAGAGTTCAAAATGAATCAATATATTGGGAATTTAATTATTCGTATCGTGTTAGGAGTGACATTCTTTGCACACGGTTTAGCAAAGTTTCAATCAGGTATAGATAACGTAGCGGGATGGTTTACAAGCATCGGTTTACCAGGTGGTCTTGCATATGGCGTAGCAACAGTTGAATTAGTTGGTGGTATATTATTAATTATCGGTTTAGGCGTAAGATATGTAGGATTGTTATTCGCTCTTATTTTAGCTGGAGCTATCGTAAAGGTAAATGGAGCAGCAGGATTATTAGGAGATGGAAAGAATCCAGGGTATGAATTAGATCTTGCATTATTATCAATGGGTGCGTATTTATTCGTTGTAAAAGCAGAAGGATATGTAGATCGTTTCTTAAAAGAGAAAGTAATGAAAACGAAGTAAATTTTATTTATAAATTGTTGACTTGAAGAGTTATTGTAACTATAATAGTTACAATAACTGAATTAAGAATAAAATAATTTGAATATTTTTTTACACAAGTTGTAACTAATTTAGTTACAACTTGTGTAAAGAATAAATAAACGAGGGAGGAAGTACGATGCCTAAATCAAATTTAGAAATTATTCGAAGCACATATGAAGGATCAGCTTCTTCGAATGCAAAACATTTAGCGGAAGCCCTCTCTGAAAAAGTAGAATGGACAGAGGCAGAAGGATTCCCATACGGGGGAACTTATATAGGTGTAGAAGCAATAATGGAAAATGTATTTAGCCGTTTAGGATCAGAGTGGGATAACTATAAAGCGAGTGTAAATACGTACCATGAAGTAAACGAAAAAGATGTAATTATTGCTGAAGGGGTTTATTCAGGAGTTTATAAAGAAACGGGAAAATCGTTTGAAGCAGAATTCGTTCATGTATGGCAGCTTAAAAATGAAAAAATTGTAAAATTAAAGCAATATGTGGATAGTTTTATTGTACGAGAAGCGATGAAGGTTTAAAATGAAATAAGGAAACAAATGGAATCGGCTGTGCGCAGGCGATTCCATTTGTTTATGTAATTATTAGGGGAATGGGGAGTACATAATATGAAAAAATGGATAATAGGGACAATTACAATGATTGTAATTGCGATAGGAGCTGTATTCGGTGTTACTAAACTTCTTAATTATATAGAGGAGGAGGAGAAGAATCTTAAAGAACAAAAAGTAATGGGGCAACAGGAGAAGAAAGTTAAGGAAGAGAAGCCACAAGCTAGTGAAGATGAAATTATTTCTACAATGCATAGGATGGTACATCAAAAAGTGAAGTCCTCTGAAAAATGGGGATTTATTGAAATGACAAATAAGGAAATTCGTAGTGCGAAAAACGCAGTAGAAAGCAGTACAAATTTCAAATATAAATCAAAGCTACTTTCTACGTTGGAGCGCTGGGAGAAAGGGGATTTTTCACAAACGGTTGAGGAGCATAACTTTTTGTGGGAAATTCAAGGTGGTGATACTGGAAAAGCAACAGAACGTTTATCGCCAGAAGAAGAAAAGCAGTATGTGAAAGAAATGAAAGGTAAATAAAAACATCGCCACCAAAGTGGCGATGTTTTTGATTAAGAATGTTTTCGCATTAAAGCTCTAGTTGGCTGAATAGCAACGGTTTTGAAATGAGAAAATAAATAACATCCTGTCACGACGATAATTGTACCGAAAATTTGAATCCATGTTAATTCTTCTCCAAGGAAAATAAATGCTAAAATCGCTGTAAAAATGGGATTGAAGTTTAGAAAAATACCTGATGTTGTAGCTCCTAATTTTTGTACGCCAATATTCCAAAACACCATACAAAGTACTGTTGATATTAATCCTGTATATAAAAGTGATGTAATGAAAGAAGAATTAATATTGGAAACAGTGAAGCTACCTATGTTAAATGGCAGTAATAAAATAACGCCGAAAATACCAGAATATAATGTTGCCATGAGTGGTGTAGTTGTTTTTGTAGCCCATTTACTACAAACAGAATAGATTCCCCAAATACAAACAGCCGCAATCATCCATAAATCACCGCTATTAAAATGTAGTGAAAATAAAAGTGCGAAATTACCTTTTAAAAGGACGAGGATAACCCCGAAGAATGAAAGAATCATTGATAAAATTTGAAGAGTATTTACCTTTTCTTTTAAAAATAAAGATGAAAATAGTGCAATTGAGATCGCGTTTAATGTAGAAATAAGCCCTACATTCGTTGCGGATGTTTTTTCAAGTGCTAAAAATTGAAAAATGTTAAACAGAGCAACGCCTGAAATGCCCATAAGTATTAACGGAAGTATTGCAGCACGAGGCGGAACGATTTTTTTTTCTTTAAACCATACCATCGGTAATAAACAAACAATCGCAATCATCCATCTTAAACTTGTCAGTGTCATTGGTGATGCATGATCAACGAGCGATTTCCCAACGACGAAATTTCCTCCCCATAGTAAGCTCGTTAATAATAGTAAAAAGACGTAAAAATAAGGCATACAAAAATCTCCTTTGCCGTAATTAATATGAATTGTAAATAATTTTAGCATTTTTCTTTATTGTGTAATATATTCTTTTGTATAATGGTTAAAAATCAATAAAATCTTTTGTTGTAAATGCGATTTATAGAAAAACGTTCAGTTTTATGTGAGGTGTGAGGTGTTTTTTCGAATAATCATCGGTAATAAAAAGGGGGAATTTTGATGGAGTCATCTGTTATTAAAGTGTTAGATGATTTAGATGTACAAATTTTAGATATATTGCAGAAGGAATCACAAGTAAGTAACGCAGAGCTTGCACGACGCGTTAATTTATCACCGGCTGCTATGCATGCAAGAATAAAAAGGTTAGATGGGGAAGGTTTTATTGATAAGCAAGTAGCAATTTTAAATCAAGAAAAGCTTGGTTTTGATTTACTATGCTTCATTTTTATGAGTACGAATATTCATCAATCAGATAAGCTGGAAGTGTTGGAAAAAGAATTAGAAGCGATGCCAGAAGTGTTAGAATGTCACTGTTTAACAGGAGAGTATGATTATTTATTAAAGGTTGCAAATCGTGATCGTAAAGAACTAGAGCAGTTTATTAGAAAGTTGAACAAGCTTGGTATTACACGGATACAGACGAGTTTAGCACTTCGTGAAATCAAATATTCGACGGTATTGCCGATACGAAATGAGGAACCGAGCATCGATTAGATTGCTTGGTTTTTTGTTTGTATAAAGTGATTGACGAGGAGAAAAGAGAGATGTATTATTATATAAAATTATGTATTAAAATACAGTTCGAGTTATGAATATTAATATCGGAGGCAAGGGGATATAATATGAAAATCTTTAATGCGGTTACAAGTGATGTGAAAGAAATTTATAATCTCATTGAAATGTATGCAAAAGAAGGAGTTGTTTTGCCGCGTTCTCTTTTGTCTCTCTATCAATATTTACAATGTTTATATGTTATGAAAGAAGGAGAGGAAATCGTTGGAGTTGCTGGTTTACATGTGTTAGGAGAGGATCTTGCAGAAGTACGATCGTTAGTAGTTTCGCATACATATGCAGGAAAAGGGATAGGGCGTAAGTTAGTAAATCATGTAATGAATGAGGCGGAAAAGATAAAAGTGAACAGGGTAATTTCTTTAACATATGAAACGGAATTTTTTCAAAAGTGCGGGTTTGATTTTGTGAATAGAGAAGCATTACCAGAAAAAGTGTGGATTGATTGTAGACATTGCCCCAAAGTTGATTATTGTGATGAGGTGGCGATGATACGGTATGTTGGGTGAAATTTTTAGAGAGAGAAAAGGCCCACTATTATTTAAGAAATAGTGGGTATCTATATTTTAGTCAGAAATGAGATGTTGTTAAGAATTTGAATTCGTTTGTCTTACTGCAAAATTATAAAGCGGATCTCTAAGCTCAAAGTTATACGTAGAACCATCGACAAGCCCTACAACTTTATCGCTATCATAAAGGTCGAGCATAAATTGTGCCATTTGTTTTGCGGTGTGGAATTTTGGTACAACATTATCGTATTGGAATTCATCAATATCAAATGAGCGTTTCGCGAACTCTGTTTCAGTTGCAGCAGGAGCTAAAACTTTTGCTTGTAATTTTGCACCTTGTTCTTTCAGTTCGTGAGATAATCCTTCTGTAAATGCACTTACATAGAATTTTGTAGCGCAATACGTAACAGCATTAGCCACAATCGTATATCCACCGCCCGATGAAACGTTAATAAGCTGTGTCCCATCAACCATTGAATAATCTCGAACGAAAAGGGAAGAGAGTATTGTTAGTGCTTCTATATTTACATGTAACATCGTTTCTATTTTATTTAAATTTTGTTCGGCAATTGAGGCGAAATTACCAAATCCTGCGTTGTTAATCCACGTTTCAATTTGAAAAGTTTGTAGGCTTTCATAAAGTTTATAAACATTTTCAGTGACGGATAAATCAGTTCTTCGAATGACAACTTCCAACTTTGGATGCATTTCTTTAATTTTTAATTTTAATCCGTCTAATTCTTCTTTTCTTCGAGCTACAAGTATTAAATTTTTTCCGCGAGATGCAAAGGCTAAAGCCGATTCATAGCCAATTCCGGAACTAGCACCAGTAATAACAGTATATTTCATATAAAATCCCCCTAAGTTCAAATTAATTTAGTATGGTTAGATTTTATTTGTTAGAGTATACTCTAAGTCAAATGTTTTTTATACATTTAATAAAGCAGTCAAATATATGATGGTAAATGGCATGTGGAGGGAGTATGAGTATGTACACAATTAGCGAGGTAGCTAAATTATTAGGAGTGAGCACACATACATTACGTTATTATGAAAAAGAGAACATATTAATTGCAAATCGCGATACAAATGGGAATCGACTGTATGAAGAATCACATATAAAGTGGTTGCAGTTTGTAATGAAGTTAAAACAAACGCAAATGCCGATAGCAAAAATAAGGGAATACGCTAGATTATATACAGAAGGGGAGCATACGACCGAAGCTCGTTTACAACTGTTAGAAAATCATAAAAAATCTATTCGAACTCAAAGAGAAAACTTAGAAATTACGGAGAAGATGCTCGCAAATAAAATTATTGCATACAAAGACTCGTTGAAAAATAAATAGATTAAAAAATACTCTGTTCCTTGTTATGTGATGAAAAATGGATTTGATCTATGGGTATTTCACCATAGTGTGCCGACAAATAAAATAGAGCAGTTAGCAAAAGCTAACTACTCTATTTAAGGGATCTCCAAGGGGGAATGGAGAAAATATTATGTTACCCTTATTATTAACAGATTATTGAGAAATATACAGGTGGAAATGAAATTTTTTCCTAAATGTATTTCGTTTTTATTATGCTGCTGTCCATATTCAGTATGAAAATTCACAGTTGACATATTGTGAATTGTTCACATACAATAGTAATGAATGACATTCAGTCATTTTAACTTTTGAAAGGGTGCTGATAATATATTTTTGGATGCATACAAGAAGGTTAGGGAAGACGAGAATTCATTGATTAAGGATGTTAAAAGTGCATTAAATAATTTTTGAATTTAGTTAACTATGTAACGAAATAAATGATAAATGAGGATGATAGTTGTTTTATATAGTAGTGATTGAAGAGTATATTTTTTTAAAACAAAAATGACTGATAGTCAGTCATAAGAGGTGGTAAGTATGAAAAATAAAGCTTGGTTATATGTGATATTAACATGTATCTTTGAAATATTTTGGGTGTTCGGTTTTAATACAGCCCATACTTGGTGGCATTGGGTCATTATTGTAGGAGTTATTGCTGTTGATTTTCATTTTCTTTCTAAAGCGTGCGAACATCTTGCAACAGGGACTGTATATGCTGTGTTTGCCGGAGCTGGTACGGTAGGTACTTTCCTAATGGATGTATTCCTTTTCGGCGGCAGTTTCAGTGTAGGGAAACTATTCTTTATCGTGATGGTCGTAGCGGGTGTTATCGGTTTAAAACTGGCTGATAATAAAGAAGAAACCGCGGAAGAAATTGTGAAAGGAGCTGCTTAAAAATGGGTTGGATTTTCGTATTTTGTGCCGCAATTAGTGAAATAGTCGGTGTGATAGGCCTTAAAATGTATAGTAAAGATAAGACGTTAACAAATGGAGCGATTTATATAGGTGGATTTGCAACTTCCTTTGCATTCTTATACACATCTTTCTTGTTCTTACAAGTAAGTGTAGCTTATGCGGTTTGGATTGGCATTGGAACAGCAGGAGCTGTTTTATTAAATATGTTTCTGTTTGGTGAATCGAAAAGTAAGGCACGTTTGATTAGCGTAGCTCTTATCGTATGTGGAGTTACGGGATTAAAGGCTCTTTCATAAGAAAAGGATATTAAAGTTAAATCTCCTAACGATTTGTTGGGAGATTTTTATTATGAAAAGTGCACGATAATTGACAGTACAGCTAGTTATTTTATAAAATGAGTGACAGTCATTCAATACGCGTGTGAAAGGGTTTAGATGATGAATAAAAAAGAAAAAATTGTCTATGCAGCTATTGAAGTGTTTCAGGAAAAGGGCGTTGAAAAAACGAAGATTTCTGATATCGTGAAATTGGCTGGCATTGCACAAGGAACTTTCTATTTATATTTTCCTTCTAAGTTATCTGTTATGCCTGCAATAGCAGAAGTGATGGTTGAGAAGATGATACTTGCAGTGAAAGAAAAAGTACAGAACGATGCACCTTTTTCAAGTAAAGTTGAGCAAGTAATAGATGCGGTATTTAACTTTATAGCTGAATATCGTGAAATACAAGCATTAATGTATGCGGGCCTTGCATCAACTGAACATATAAAAGAATGGGAAGCTGTATATGAGCCTCTTTATATATGGCTAAGTGACTTTTTAAGTGAGGCAAAAGAATCAGGTGAAATTCGTGATTCGGTTCACGCAGAGCGAACAGCGAAGTTATTTATCGCTCTTGTTGAATCAGCAGCGGAACAAGTTTATTTATATGATCATAAAGATGATGAGCAAGTCGAGCTACAAAAGGCAGAAGTACTAGATTTTTTAACACATGCACTACATATAAAGAAGTAGTAAGGTGAACCTGTCTGAAAAGGTAGGTTCATTTCTGCGAAAAACTGAATGATAGTCATTCACCCTGTATTTATGTATGTGTGGAAGGATAGAGTGAAATTCTAATGAGTGGGGGATCTTCACTCATTATTAGCCCACAAATAGCAGGATAAAGAAAAAGCTTCTTGGGCATTATTTTTGAGAGGAACTTACGGGAAGAGGTGTTAAAAATTGAAGAAACCGATAAAAGAACAAAAGATGGTATTGATCATTCTTTTGAGTAATATATTTATCGCTTTTTTAGGGATTGGGTTAATTATTCCGGTTATGCCGTCCTTTATGAATGATATGAATTTAACAGGGAAGACGATGGGCTATCTCGTTGCAGTGTTTGCAATGGCTCAGCTTATTACTTCACCGATTACAGGTCGTTGGGTCGATCTTTATGGTAGGAAGAAAATGATCATCATTGGATTATTTATTTTTGGTGTTTCCGAGCTTCTTTTTGGATTAGGAAAAGATGTGTGGATGCTTTATGTAGCGAGGGTGTTAGGCGGAATTAGTGCTGCGTTTATTATGCCGGGTGTTACGGCATATGTTGCGGATATTACATCTATTCAGGAACGTCCAAAGGCGATGGGCTATCTTTCAGCAGCTATTAGCACTGGATTTATTATAGGACCTGGAATCGGCGGGTTTATTGCAGAATACGGAATACGTGTGCCGTTCTTTGTTGCAGCAGTGATTGCCTTTGTAGCATGTGCAATTTCCATCTTTATTTTGAAAGAGCCGTTAACGAAAGAAGAGCTTGCAGAGATTTCTGCTAATACGAAGGAATCAAGCTTTATCGGTGATTTAAAAAAATCATTACATCCAATGTATGCAATTGCATTTATTATCGTATTTGTACTCGCATTCGGATTATCAGCGTATGAAACTGTGTTTAGTCTATTTTCTGATCATAAATTTGGTTTCACACCGAAAGACATTGCCGCAATTATTACAATTAGTTCAATCTTTGGGGTAGTTGTGCAAGTATTTATGTTTGGCAAATTGGTCGACATGTTCGGTGAAAAAGTGTTGATTCAAATATGTTTAATTGTAGGTGCAGTATTAGCGTTCGTTTCAACTGTAGTCTTTAATTATTGGATTGTACTTCTCGTTACTTGCTTCATTTTCCTAGCATTTGATTTACTTCGTCCAGCTTTAACGACGTTTTTATCAAAAGCAGCTGGAAAAGAGCAAGGATTCGTTGCTGGTATGAACTCGACTTATACGAGTTTAGGAAATATTGCAGGACCAGCGATGGGCGGAATATTATTTGATATAAACATTCATTATCCATATGCATTTTCAGGTGTTGTTTTGATCGTTGGTCTCGGCATTACATTTATGTGGAGAGAGAAACAGCTAGCTGAAAGTTTTGCGAAGTAATAAAACCCCTTACGACGGTAAGGGGTTTTTGTTTTATAAACTTAATCCAAACCGCTTTAATTCAATAAAAATTCCCTCTAATTGCTTTCCTTTATCCGTTAAAGTGTACTCTACACGAGGCGGAACTTCTGGATATACTTTTCTCGTTATAATTTCTTGTGCTTCCAATTCTTTTAGGCGAAGTGATAATGTTTTCGGACTAATCCCGTCCATTGATTTTTGTAAATCACTAAAGCGTAATGTTCCTTCGATAAGAAGGTCGCGAATAATTAAAAACGTCCATTTTGTACTAATTACGTCAAGTGTTTTAGCGATAGGACAAGGTATACCAGGTAAACCTTTCGTTAATACAACTGGATCTATATTGCTCATGGAAATAGCCTCCATAAATTTTTTTTGGATGAATTTTCCTTATCTTATCACAAAACTATACTTTTGGTAACTATATGAAAAAAATATCACTACTTCCATAAAGGAAGTTAGTGCATATACAATAGCAATACGAAATAAAAAGGGTTTGTATCAGGAGGAGGTGATTTCCATGGATATGAAAAAGTTGTGTATGTTCCTTAGTTTGTTTGTTATTTGTATTGTGCTTGTAGCATGTAGTGGTGGGCAAAAAACTGAAATTCAGTTATTAAAGGAAATGCCGAAGCCAAAAGCAATGACAATTGATTCTTCATTAAGTAAAAAGGAAGCGACAGAAATCGTGCATGCAGCTCAGCGTTTTTATGCATTTTGGGATACAGGTAAAGAGGAGCTTATTCCGCAGACTATTACGGAAAATTTCTTTGATAATACATTACCGAAAGGTCGTCCGCAAGGCACTGAAGGATTAAAGTTCGCGGCACAAAATTTTCGTAAAGTTGTTCCTAATATACATTGTGAGATTGAAGATTTATTAGTTGCTGGTGATAAAGTAACGGCTCGTCTTTCCTTTACAGGAACTCATAATGATAAGAAAATCAATTTTTTTGCAATTGATATTTTGCATGTGAAGGACGGCAAGATAACGGAAGATTGGCATTTAGAAGATAATCTTACGCTGAAGCAGCAACTGGGCTTAATAGTTGAAGAATAGATCATATAGGGGAGAGAAAAGTGATGAAAAATATATTGATTATAAATGGACATGAAAAATACGGTACGAAAGAAGGACGATTAAATAGAACGTTAGTTGATTATATGGTAACTGTATTAAGTGAGAATCATCATGTGAAAACAACAACGATTCAAGATGGATATAGTATTAAGGACGAACAAGAGAAGTTTTTATGGGCCGATGTTGTAATTTATCAAACACCAATTTATTGGTTTAGTGTTCCTGGATTATTTAAAACGTATATGGATGAAGTATATGAATATGGCTTGTTCTTTAAAGGTGCAGATGAATATGGAACAGGCGGTTTATTAAAAGAGAAGCAGTATATGTTTTCTACAACTTGGAACGCACCTGAAAAAGCATTCGGAGATAAGACGAAGTTCTTTGAAGGAGCAAGTTTAGAATCAGCACTTAGTCATTTACATCGTGTACAGAAGTTTCTTGGCATGAGTCCGTTAAAGAGTTTTGCTTGTTATGATGTGGTGAAAAATCCTACTGTTGAGAAGTATTTAGAGAACTTGAAAGATCACTTAGAGGGAGTAATCAAATAATAGTTTGTATCTGTATGTGAAGAAGGTACTACTAAGGATGTAGTACCTTCTCTTTCATGGAATACGTTGAAAATCTTTACTTATACAGGACTGTTTTAGTTTTTTTGATTTGATTAAATGTTTAATATCAGAGATGTTATCGTATGAAAGCTGAGTATGAAAATAGTTAATGTACTCAAGTAATGCAAAAATATAAATAAATAGAGTGAATGATACCCCGCCTAAAGGTAAGTGGGGATACCAAATTACAAAATCAATAGTAAACGTAATAAATCCCGTGATAATTAATGCTATATTTATCTTTTTAAGTGTTTTTAAATATTGAATCATCCTAATAGGCGTAACAGATGTTTTCTCTTTTTTTAGTCGTTTCCACTTTACGTACCAGTAAATTATTCCTTGTAATAAGATAAACTCTAAAAGAAGAAATGAGACCCAAAAAGAATATAGGGAATATAAATGTAACGTAGGATAAGCATAATTAAGTAAGTAACTTGTGAAAATAAAAGTAATGATTGAAAATAACTCACCTGTGTATAGATAGGAAAGTCTTTTTTCTAGGGTGCTTTTCATGGTTCTTCTCCTTTTATCCCGCTATTTGCGGGCAGTAAGACCCCCACCTCAAAATTCAGCGGAAGCAAAGAAGTTAGGTTGGGGATCAACTGCCCGTAAAAGCCCGATTGGTGAGGGCTGATAATCAGTGGGGATGAACAAAACCCCCACTGATTAAAGTTTCACTTTATAATGACTCACATTTTAAGACATGGATGGCTGTATCCATAACTTCGCAAAATTTGCCCAACCGAATGAATCAATTGTTACATTTTTTAAGGAAGAGGGATATGTTTTTCTTTTTAAAACGTGATAGTTAAATAAAATGATGTGTTCTGCTTTTAAAAATTCTTCGATTTCATACATGAGCTCATAGCGTTTCTTTTTATTTTCTTCTAATAAAAAGGTATCAAGTAAACAGTTAATTTGTTTTTCATAGTGCGGGTCCATGAACCGATTTACGAAGCAACTTTTATTTTTAAATACATTTAAGAATGCAAGTTCATGATCGGCAGCAAATACTTCCCCCATGAAAATAATATCCGCATGTTTATCAATAGAACGATCCATATAATCTGAAACGAGAAATGGGTGAAGTTCTACGTGTATTCCTAATTGTCCGCAACGTTCCTTTAGGAAATGTGCGTCATTTGCACTGTCTTTAAATGCGAAGAAATAAATATGTATCGTTTCTCCGTTATAGGTGCTCTTTTTTAAATACTCGTTCGCTTTTTCTAAAGAGTAGGACCTTTTAGTAGCTTGGCGGCTTTTTTCAGGGAAAAAGCTTGATGCAGCAATTGTTCGTCTACCCTCTATGTTACGAAGTATCGTTTCAACGTCATATATTTCTCTCCAAGCTTTTCGAAAATACATGTCGTGATGAGGACCAGGTTTTGTGAAGTTGAAGCTAGCATAAATACAACCTATTTCTTCTATTTGTATATCATGCCTTTCATTTTCCTTTTCATTTGGCAGTTCATAATCAGCATCTATTTGCACATGATCAGGAATACCCCAAAATTCAATACGGTCTAATAACGCGCGCTCTTTAAAATAATGGGTGAACGCTTCGAGTACGATATTATCTTCAGAGTAATGAGCAAGCCTGACAGGTCCAGTACCTATATAATGATGAGTTTGAATGGCTGCATCATGTGGCAAAATTGCTAGTTGCATGGAACTCACATAGTGTAAGAAAAATAAGTTGGGTTTTGCTAAATGGAATCGAATTTGCAGTGGTGATGGTGTTTCAATTTGAACAATTTCTTCTGTTAACCATTCGAAAGGAGAGTGAACTTGCTTTAATCGTTCAAATGAAAATTGTACATCTTTAGAAGTTAAAACTGTTTCGTTATGAAAATATATATCTTTTCGTAAATAAAAGGTCCACGTAAGCCCGTCTTCACTTAATTCCCACGTATGTGCAATGTGTGGCTCCATTTTTTCAGTAACATCGTTATAAACGACTAACGTGTCAAAAATTTGACTCGTAAGATGGCTCTCCGTAGTTACAGCCACAAAAGCCGGATCTAATGGGAATATCTTTCTCGATATAGGAATCTTTAATATGTCATACATATCATTTGAAGGTTCGTATCCAAAATGATGATGCAGTTTATTTTCTATCTTTTTTTGAAGTGCAAGGGGTAGGGGTTCTTTTAAAAGAAGAAAAACATCCTTTAACTTTTCTTGCGCTAACAGTTCATCTGTATAGAATTCAATTGCTTCTAGGAAACTATGTGCAAATAAAATTTCCGTTTTATTCCCGCGCCCACGCCCTGGAGTCCAGTGAATTAATTGCTCCTCGTTCATTTTCTTTAATAAAATCTTTACGTTTTTCGTACTGCAATATAAAACATCAGCTAATTCTTGTAAGCTATTTCGGATATGTTGTTGGTCTTGTGCATGTAATCTTAAACGAATGTAATAGTCCATAATTTTCATATACACACTTCCTTCTTTCATAAAAGGGGAAACTCTTTAGAATATTCTAACCTTTTTCTTCCTCTTTTTCAAAGTAAAATAAGTAAGCATAAGGAGGGGGAAACAATGGGGTTTTGGAGTATGCATCGAAATATAAAAATTAGAATTATAACTTCGTTTTTAACACGTACTGTGTCCACAATGATTTTTCCATTTATGGCAATTTACTTCTCAATAAAGTTAGGTAGTGCGATGGCTGGGGCTTTACTACTTATTAATGTAATAGCTTCATTAGTAATTGGCTTATACGGTGGATATGTTGGGGATCGGCTCGGTCGTAAAAAGGTGATGATTATCGGTCAAAGTATACAAGTCATTTCCATTGCTTGTATGGGAGTTGCAAATTCGGATTATGTAGATTCACCGTGGCTAACATTTGTGTTTATGTTAGTGAATAGTTTAGGGTCTGGACTTATGAACCCTGCGACAGAGGCGATGTTAATTGATGTGAGTACACCTGAAAATCGAAAAGTGATGTACAGCATTAACTATTGGGTTATTAATTTATCAATGGCAATTGGAGCAATATTTGGCGGATTACTATTTGAGAACTATAGATTGCAATTGTTTATCGGATTAACAGTTATTGCCGTTATTACTTTATATGTGATGGCTGTATATATGGAAGAAGTGTATGTAGCGAGAAAAGCAGTAGAGAAGAAAAATGTATTAAAAGATATGGCGGATAGTTATAAAGTCGTGATGAAAGATAGAGCGTTTTTAATTTTTTGCGCAGCAAGTATATGTACATTATCTTTAGAGTTTCAAATTAATAATTATTTAGGGGTACGTTTGCAGAAGGAATTTGAAACGGTGCACTTTTTATTCGGGAATGGTTTTACGTTTGATTTAACAGGTATTCGAATGCTGAGCTGGATATCAGCAGAGAATACAATTTTAGTTGTGTTATGTTCAGCGCTTCTTATTAAAATGCTGAAAAGCTTCAACGATTTGAAAATTTTATATGTAGGCTTATTCATTTATACAATTGGATTTACAATACTCGGAACGAGCAATAGTTTATGGATTTTATTAATTGCAGGGCTTTTCCAAACTGTAGGAGAGATGATGTATGTGCCGGTTCGTCAATCCATAATGGCAGATATGGTGCCAGATGAGGCACGAGGTTCTTATATGGCGATTAACGGAATGGTTTTTCAAGTGGCGAAAATGAATGGTGCATTAGGTGTTATGCTAGGTTCGTTTATTGCATCTTGGGGCATGAGTGCTCTTTATTTTATCGTTGGTATGAGCAGTATTTTATTATTTATGAAGGCGATTGGGAAAGAGAAGTATGAGGATGAGAGAGAGGTTTCTCAGATTGGGTAAATAATATAGATGTATTAAATAATGAATTCTTCTTGCACCTACAGTTACGTGAGGTAGTATGATGAAAGCGTAGAAGGACGATAACACCATTTAGGGAGCAATATAAGATGAACAAAAAACAGTATTATTCTATTGGCGAGTTCTCAGAAAAGACAGGAGTATCCATTAGAACATTACACTACTATGATGAAATTGGATTACTAAAGCCTGTAAAAAATCCTAGTTCTGGCCATCGTTTATATACGAATAAAGATGAACTTATTTTACAACAAATCGTAAGTTTTAAATTTCTAGGTTATAGTTTAGAGGAAATAAGTGAAATAATTAATAGTCCTATTTTTAACGTAGACTTATATGAAAGTTTAAAAATACAAAAAAAGGCCTTCGAAGATAAGAGAGAACACATTGAGACAGTTCTTAAGGCTATTAATCGTACATTAAATTTATTAGAGGAAAAAGAGGAAATAGATAGCGGATTTCTCATGCACTTAATTAGAAGTATAGAATGGGAGAGGGATAACCGTAAATGGTTTGAGCAGCATACTTCGGATGAAGTAGTTAAAGTTTTATTTGATCACTCAAAAGAAGTGTTAGTAAAAGGGGATAAAGATTTTATTCGCTATACGAAAGGTGTAAAAGAATTAGTGGGAAGACCAGTGGATGATCCCGAAGTACAACAGTTAATGGGCTGGTGGATGACGATAGCCAATGAGGCAATTTGTTCTACATTTTCACTTATGAATGAAGAGATGGTTAATGAGCTGGAAGGACTAGGTGGAGAGGAAGAGGGAGAAATCCCACCATCTCCATTTACAGAGAAGGAAGAAGAATGGCTAAACCGCGTGATGGAATATTATTTTGAGTATGGTGCTGGTGCTACTCATGAAGAAGAAAAATAAAGGGAGAAATCAAATAGTTTCTCCTCTTATTTCTAAAGTTAAAAAGGATCAACTTCAGCTAAATTTGGATTGGCGTTAGGGTTTGTTAATAAGGTTTTTAGCTCACCTACTTCTGAGAGAGCGACGAGGATATAACCACTAATAAGGACGATGAGTCCGATGACACGTAATGTTTGCAGTGTAATATCACGGCTATTGTTTTCGGAGTTATCTTGGGGCGTTGAAGGTGGAGTATTATTCATAATAGGGCTCCCATCTATTTATTTTATATGTGCGAAATCATTATTTAACTTATGGATAGGAATTATATAGTCATTTTCACTATATGAGAACTGCCTATGAAAAGTGATTAGAAATTTTGGGACGAAAAAAGAGGCTGTGATGTGCAGCCTCTTTTTCGTTAAAATGAAGAAATTCGTTTCTTCGTTTTTGGTACAATAATAAATTTGATCCAAAGTACTCCGATTACCATAATAATCAAAGCATGTAGTAATTGTCCTGTGGCAATGAGTATAATACTTGAAAATACAATGAGTTGAATGCTTAGCAATATAAAGATTAAGCGGAGAAATTGATTCATTCGTTTTTCAGTATCAATTGGATATAATGCTACAATAATATTTCCCGAAAAATATTTCCACAGAGAACGAAGCTGCATAGAAATCATATATAGGACGATATAAGCGATAGCGCCTTTTACATATATATTCGGAATAAAATATAGAGCGAAAGCACCGATCAACCCTAAGCGAATATATATACCGAAATAATCATTACCGCGTAAAAATGCTAGTGTATGTAAATAGAAGAAAGTTGCTCGTTTTTTATGTAATAAAGGTTCAATCCAATTTGTAAGCCATTTTCTTTTATTTACTTGCTTATTCAGTTGCGGAACATCGGTGAAAATGCTAGCAAATTGATAGAAACGAACGTCCATTTTTTCTTCTTGTTCGATTATGTAATCCCACGGTATTCGTTTTGTAGGTTGTTTCTTCGTGTATAGAAGCAGGAAAACAAGAAGTAAGAGTAGTCCGCCTAATACGATCACATTTGCAGTATAAAACAGCATGTAAATGATCAGGGCGTTACAAGCAATGCGAATGATAAACCATATGCTTTTTTCATAACTATCACGCCACATCCAGTGTATGTATATGTTCCACGCTTTCGTAATCATTAAAACGATAAAGATTGTACATAAGAACGGTACAGTTAATTGTAATGATTGCATGGCAAGCGGTACGAGAATAAGGAACGTAAATAATAAAGGGAAAAGCTGAATGATGTAATTATATAGAAGAGATTTTTTAAAATAAGATGTTAATTTCTCTTCTAATGCAAGTAAATAGACAGCATCCGGTTTTTGAATAAATGTGCGAATGGGACATCTCATTATAATAAATGTAAGAACGGTCGTTATGAGTATTAAAGATATTCCTTTAGAAGGAGAAGTTTTTAGAAACTGAGCATAATAATATGCACCAACGCATGAAATAAAGATGAAGCTATATAGTAAACCGTTAATCATACGTGCGAAGTATGTAATGATATTTTGAATATGTTGTTGGAAGCGGCTGCTCCATAGTGATTCGATTGACATGTCTTTCACCTCTTTGTTCTATTATATATGTTTTATAAAAGAAAAAACGAGCAAATTGCGTTACGCAACTTGCTCGTTTTTCTTTTCGTTATTTTTTTTCTGATCACGATTCATTAATGGATAGAAAGCAAAGCCAATTGCGAATAAACCGATTCCGAGAAGGAACGTTTTTATATCGGCTGCGCCGGTTTTAATAACCCATAGTGCATAGCAAAGTGCGATAACTGCGACTATACCATCTGTAATTCTTGCCCGCATTTCATTTTTATATGTTTCACCAGTTGCGACTAGTTTTAACTGGAAGATTGGTGAAACGAGATATGGAATGAGGTAGGCCAGTGTTGATACGGTAATAACGAATGTATAAGCTTCCGCAATTGTTCCTGATAATGTTGAGAATAAGAACACTTGCGACATAATGTTTGTTAATCGTAGTGAATGAATTGGACTTCCTTTTTTATTTGTTTTTGCGAAGAAGGAAGGGAAGAAACCTTCTTTTGCAGCTTGATAAGGTACTTCTGAGCTTAATAAAATCCAACCTAATATTGAACCGAATAGGGAAGTAAGAGCAAGTAATGCCATAAGTTTCCCGCCGCCGTGACCCATTGCAGCGTTTAATGCATCTGCTAATGGACGTTCAGAAGCTTGTAATTTATCAACGTGAAGTACACCCATTGTTAAAATTGTAATTCCTAAATAAATTGCAACTGTTATTAATAAACCAGCAACAGTCGCGCGTTTTACCGTTTTGGGAGAAGTAGCTCGGTTTGATAAAAGAACCGCTGATTCAATCCCAATAAATGCCCAAAGCGTTGTAAGGGCCGCTAAATTTACTTGTGAAAGGAGACCGTGTGATACGCCTTCTTTATCGATCATCGGTGTGTACCATTGTCCAAACTTTGAAGCTTCGAACGCAAATAACGTAACGACAATGAATAGAAGGAATCCAGTTACTTTCGTTGTTGTTGCTAAGAAGTTTAGTTTCCCAGCTCCGCTTACACCGTTTGTTAATATTAAATGAGTTCCCCAAAGTAAGACGGAACAAATAGTAAATGTAATTAGCTTTCCAACTTCTATATCGAACGAGCCGATTGAAAATAATAGTCGCGTATCTTTCATAATCGGGAAGAAGAGTGATAAATATCCCGCGAAAGATGTAATGATGGCAACGTTACTTGCCCAGTTTGCAACCCAATATCCCCATACCATACTGAAACCAGCCATTTTCTTTCTTTTTGGTGTTGAGAATAAAGCATATGCATGACTTTGTGGTCCCGTTGTTAAATCAGGACGACGAATTGCTAAATTACCGAAAACAAGAGCTAGCATTAAAACACCAAACCCTGTTGTTAACCAAGCTAAAGTGACACCGAGTGGGCTTGCTGTTTGTGCTAACGTACTTGGCACCATGAAAATACCAGCGCCAACCATGTTACCGACAACGAAAGCTGTTAGTACCCAAAAGCCCCATTTTTTTTGTTGCATAGAAAATACCTCCAAAGTTAGTATAACCAAGTCAAGCGAGGAGATATGTATGTCTTCCTGATAAGGAAGAGAAGGTCCAAACAAAACAAAAAAAGCACGTAATCTGCCGCTACATGCTTTCTATCTTATAAGAAACCCACGACATACCTCTCGATAGCTCTCCACAAACGAAACGTTTGTGACAGTTCTGCACTTATTAAATGCAGACCCAGCAAGCGTGCATGGTGGACACAACTTACTTCGGCAATCATTCCTTTCTCATTCCTTCATCAATGCCACTACATCTCCTGAAACGATACTCTTAATGATTGCAACCTCTACCTCACCGAGATACGAATGAGGATTTAAATATTAAATTAACGTAGTTAAGAGTAACAAATGTATTTTTATACGTCAATGGATATAGTAATAATCAGATTATAGAGAAGAGTTTGTTATTAAAAAGGAGAGGGATTGTTATCTAATATTGAATTTTCATAATATAATAAATGTTATTAACGCAAGAAGATTGAGAAGGGGATGAAGTATATGTCTGCATGTAATAAAAATTCCGTAATAGGTGTACTAGATTCAGGGGTTGGGGGATTAACAGTCGCGAGTGAGATTATGCGTCAATTGCCTAAAGAGAGTATTTACTATATTGGTGATAATGAGCGTTGTCCGTATGGGCCAAGAAGTGTAGAGGAGGTAAAAGCTTTCATATTTGAAATGGTTGAGTTCCTCAAACAGTTTCCATTAAAAGCCCTAGTGGTAGCATGTAATACTGGTGCAGCTGCTGCATTGAATGATTTGCAAGAAGCACTTTCCATTCCGGTTATTGGCGTAATACATCCGGGAGCAAGGGCTGCAATTAAAGTGACAAAGAAAGGGAAAATCGGGGTAATTGGAACTGTAGGTACGATACAGTCTAATATGTACGAAAAAGCATTACACGGGCTTGATACATATTTGGAAGTGCATAGCCATGCTTGCCCGACTTTAGCCACAGTTGTAGAAAATCAATTAGAAGATGAAGCATATGTAACGCAGCAAGTGAAACAAGCTTTACTGCCATTAACGAAAGAAGATATAGATACGTTAATTCTTGGGTGTACGCATTATCCACTTTTAGAGTCCTATATAAAAAAGGAGTTAGGAGAGGCTGTGACGATTATTAGTTCTGCAGAAGAAACGGCGATAGAGTTAAGCACAATTTTACAGCACAAAGGAATTTTGTCTGACAATCTTAATCCGAAGCATCGATTTTTTACAACAGGCTCAGTTTCATCATTTGAACATATTGCGGAGCGATGGCTAGGGTATCGAATTTCTGTAGAATGTGTGAATTTAGCTATGGAAAAACAACTCGTGAACTAAATTGTATAAAAAGAAGCTGATCTAAAACTAGATCAGCTTCTACATATAAGATTAAACTAAGTTTAATACAGTTACTTTTTCACGTGTCATAGACTCAAGGCTCTTACGAATACCTTGTGCGCCCATACCTGAACCTTTTACACCGATGAATGGGAAGTGGTCAGGGCCGCGCTCTGTGCGTCCGTTAATTTGAACAGAACCAGTTTCGATTTTGTTCGCAATTGCAAATGCTTTGTTAATGTCTTTTGTGAAGACACTTGCTTGCAGACCGAACTCTGATTTGTTAGCAATTTCAATTGCTTGTTCATCTGAAGAAACACGGATGATTGGAAGGATTGGGCCGAATGGCTCTTCCCAAGCAACTTTCATTTCTTCTGTTACGTGGTCGATTAATGTTGGGTAAATTAAGTTACGCTCACGTTTGTTACCGATAACGATTGTTGCACCTTTTTCAGCAGCATCATCAACTAAACCTTGAACGAAGTCAGCAGATTTATCGTCGATTAATGGGACGATTGTGCTGTCTTGTTCTGGAGATCCAACTGATAATTTAGCTACTTGCTCTTTTAATAAGCCAACAAGCTCGTCCGCTACGTTTTCGTGTACAAGTACGCGTTTAATAGCTGTACAACGTTGACCAGAGTAAGAGAATGCACCGCTTACGATATGATTTGCAGCATCTTGTAAGTCAGCATCTTCACAAACGATACCAGGGTCTTTCCCACCAAGTTCTAATACAAGTGGAATCATTGCAGCTTTTTTCGCTAAATGTTTACCTGTGTTTGTACCACCTGTGAACGATACCATATCGATGCCTTCGTGTTCTACTAAGTAGTCACCAATTACAGAACCGCGTCCTGTAGCTATGTTTACAAGACCTTTTCGAAGACCAGCTTTATGAAGTGCTTCAACCATTTTAATACCGCTAATTGCACCTTGAGTTGCTGGTTTGAAAATAACAGCGTTACCCATAATTAGTGCTGGTGCAAGTTTTGCAGCAGATAAGTTTACTGGGTAGTTAAATGGTGCGATTGCTAATACAACACCAAGTGGTGCGCGTTGGATAATCGCAAGTTTAGATTTCGTGCCGCCAGGGAAGCTATCGCCCATCATGCTTTCTCCGTGCATATGTAGAGCTTCTTCAATCGTGTAACGAATGAAGTCAGCTGTACGAACAACTTCTTTCTTCGCATCTTTATATCCTTTACCGACTTCTTTCATAATGATATCGGCAATTTCATCTTGCATATTTACGAGCTCATCAGCCCATTTATATAAATATTTTGCGCGATCTTGTAGAGAAGCTTCCGCCCATGATTTTTGAGCTTCTTTTGCAGATGCAATTGCTTCATCTACTTCTCCGCGAGTAATTGCTTGTACTTGTCCAATTACTTCGTGTAAGTATGGAGATGGAATTTCGATTGTTGCTCCTGAAGAGCTTTCTCTCCATTCTCCGTCTAAATAAAATTTGTACGTATTGCTAGTTGTCATGATTAGTCCTCCTAAAATAGCAACTTGTAAGAGTGAGTATAAGGTGATTGTAGGGTGTTTGATAACATTTTTCAAATGAAATGTTTATGAAAACGATTTCTTATTCTTTTTTTATTTTGTATGCCCTTTCTTACAGAAGATTCCCTTATTTCAAAATGATGTAGCGTATATTTTTATTCGGTTTGTAAAAAAAACAATTGACAGAATACTCAATAAAGTTGTAAGATAATAAATGGAAAATAAATGAAGGGGGTGTGCGTAATGATTGTAATCGTAAATGTAATGGGCTTAGCTCTGTTAAATGGCGGAAAACATTCATATCATTACGCAACCCGTGCGGATATATAGGACTTTCTTGTCTTATGAGAAGCGTACGTTGCGTATATCGTAACGTACGCTTTTATGCATTCTATTGCATATCGTCAAGCGGCGGTATGCTTTTTTTTGTTTATTTTCCTTGTTACTATAAAAAATCAGAATTTGGAAGGTGGAAAAATGTGATGAAATTGTATGGCTTACGAAATGTAAATGTGATGGGTTTGGATAGCGGATAAAGAAATGTGAATTAAACGAGAACGAGAAAGGAGAGGTTATATTGTTTTCAGTATTACTAAAGTTAAGCTGGTTTTTTAGGGAGCATTGGAAAAGGTATAGTATCGCAATTGGGGTACTTTTAATTGTAAACGTGATAGAGGTAATTCCTCCGAAAGTATTAGGAATTACAATTGATAACATTAAAACAGGAGCCTTAACGAACGAGGCAATTATGCAATATATTTTTATTTTACTTGGGGTAACGATTGGTGGGTATGTGCTTACTTTCATTTGGCAGCACCAACTATTTGGCGGTGCGTTCGTACTTGAGAAAACGATGCGTTCAAAATTTATGGGGCATTTACTCAAGATGACACCGACGTTTTATCAAAAAAATCGTACTGGCGATTTAATGGCGAGAGCGACGAATGATTTAAAAGCAATCTCCATGACAGCTGGTTTTGGTATATTAACGCTCGTTGATTCTAGTCTATATATGCTTACAATCGTTTGTATGATGGGCTTTTCAATTAGTTGGCAGTTAACATTTGCTGCGCTTATACCGCTTCCGATTATGGCGTTTGCAATGAATAGGTACGGAAAGAAATTGCATGAACGATTTACAGTTGCGCAAGATGCGTTCGGAGATATGAACGATAAAGTACTTGAATCAATTGCCGGTGTACGCGTTATTCGTGCGTATGTACAGGAGGATGCTGATCAAGAAAGGTTTCATCATTTAGGAGATGACGTATACGAGAAAAATATGAGAGTAGCAAGAATCGATGCATTATTCCAACCAACTGTGAAAATGCTCGTTGGTCTTAGTTATTTAATTGGTTTAGTGTACGGTGCATATCTCGTATTCCAATCAAAAGTGACACTAGGTGAGCTCGTTTCTTTTAACGTCTATTTAGGAATGATGATTTGGCCGATGTTTGCAATTGGTGAATTGATTAATGTTATGCAAAGAGGAAATGCGTCGCTCGACCGTGTAAATGAAACGTTAGCTTATGAACCGGATGTAAAGAATCCGAAAAATCCAAAGGTTGTACAAGAGCCAGATTACATTCAATTTGATAACGTTACTTTTTCATATCCTTCATCAAATGAAACGAATTTGAAAAATGTTTCGTTCTCATTAAAACAAGGAGAGACACTTGGAGTTGTTGGGAAAACAGGGAGTGGGAAAACGACGCTCGTACGCCAGCTTCTTCGTCAATATCCACTTGGAGAAGGGGATATTGCAGTTTCTGATGTAAAGCTAGATAAAATTCCGAATGATAACGTACTTGGCTGGATTGGGTATGTACCGCAGGAACACATTTTATTTTCAAAAACAGCGAAGGAAAATATTTTATTTGGAAACAGAGAAGCGACTGAAGAAGAACTTGAAAAAGCGATTGAAATAGCTGCGTTTAAAAAGGATTTAGAGTTTTTACCGGAAGGTTTAGAAACGCTCGTTGGAGAGAAAGGTGTTTCTTTATCAGGTGGACAAAAGCAAAGGATTTCGATTGCGAGAGCTGTTATTCAAAATCCGGAAATTTTAATTTTGGACGATTCTTTATCAGCTGTTGATGCTCGTACGGAAGCAGCGATTATTGAAAATATAAGAACAGAAAGAAGCGGGAAGACGACGATTATAACAACGCATCGTTTGTCAGCAGTGCAGCATGCTGATTGGATTCTCGTTATGGATAACGGTGAGGTTATTGAAGAAGGTTCGCATGAAGCGCTCGTTCGAAATGGGGGCTGGTATGCAGAGCAGTTCGAAAGACAACAAGGTGAAAGTGAAAGTGCGGATAGTGGGGTGAAAATATGAGTGTTTCAAAACGATTGTTTCAATACGCGATGAAAGTAAAAGGGCCGATTTTTGCAGCGATGGCGATGCTATTTGTTTTCGTTATTGCAGAACTAGCGGGTCCTTTCGTCGCAAAAACGATGATCGATGAGCATATCGTTGGAATAGAGAGACCTTGGTATGAAACAGAAAAGAGTGAGGATGCTGTTTCATATAATGGCGCCTTGTATAAGCGAAGTGATCGCTTTGAGGAAGGTGAGAAAAAGGGGAAAGAGGTTCGGGTTATTCAAGTTGGTTTTCAGTACTATTTTGTACCGAATAAAATAACGCTTGAAGGAACTCGTTCTGTTAAGGGTGATGTACTTACAGTACAAAGTGGTAAGGCAGTGCAGGTTTATAAAGCGAAAGCCTTAACGAAAGAGGAAGTATTTGCGTTTTATAAACCAGAAATAAATCGGTTATTACTACTCGGCGGTGGATATTTCGCTTTATTAGTAGTTGTATCATTATTTGCATACGGAAAGCAGTTCTTCTTACAGAAGGCAGCAAACAAAATTATTCAAATTATGAGGGAGGATGTCTTTTCTCATATACAAACGTTACCAATTCGTTATTTCGATCATTTACCAGCAGGGAAAATTGTATCGCGTGTAACGAATGATACAGAAGCGATTCGTGATTTATATGTGACAGTACTTGCAACATTCGTCTCTAGTATCATCTATATCATCGGGATTTTTGCTGCGCTATTTTTACTTGATGTAAAACTGGCGGCGCTATGCTTACTCATCATTCCAATTTTAATTGTTTGGGCGATTATGTATAGAAAGTATGCGTCTGTATACAATCATAAAATGCGTTCTCGTTTATCGGATATTAACGGAACGGTGAATGAATCGATTCAAGGTATGCCAATTATTCAAGCATTTCGCCAAGAACGTGAAACGAAGAAAGAATTTGAAGAACTCAATGGCGATTATTTTAAATATCAAAATAAAATTTTGAATTTAAATGCAGCAACTTCGCATAACTTAGTGTCTGTATTAAGAAATATCGCTTTTACAGGTGTAATTTGGTATTTCGGTGGTGCTTCATTAAGTGCTTCGGGGCTCCTTTCTCTAGGGATACTATATGCTTTCGTCGATTATTTAACGAGATTATTCTCGCCAATTACGAATATGGTGAACCAACTTGCAAACTTAGAGCAGGCGCGCGTTGCATCAGAACGTGTCTTTGAATTGCTAGAGGAAAAGGGAGAGGCAGTAGAGGAAGAGCGTATGCCTCGCTTAAACGGAAATGTGAAATTCGATAATGTTTCGTTTTCTTACAATGGAAAAGATGAAGTGTTAAAAAATATTTCTTTCGAAGCGAAACAAGGAGAGACAGTAGCACTTGTTGGTCATACTGGATCAGGAAAAAGTTCCATTATGAACGTGCTCTTTCAGTTTTATGAATTTCAAAAAGGAAAGCTTACGATTGATGGTCATGATGTAACAGAGATGCCGAAACAAGCAACTCGTGAACATATGGGAATTGTACTGCAAGATCCGTTTCTATTTAGCGGGACAGTGGCATCCAATGTTAGCTTAGAGAATGAAAAAATTTCAAAAGATCGCATCGTAAAGGCGTTACGTGACGTTGGTGCGGAAAGGTTTGCAAACAATATAGATGAAGAAATTACGGAGAAAGGGAGTACACTTTCAACCGGAGAACGACAACTTATATCGTTTGCTAGGGCGCTTGCTTTTGATCCAGCGATTTTAATTTTAGATGAAGCAACTTCTAGTATTGATACAGAGACTGAAGCGATGATTCAACAAGCGCTAGAGGTTGTGAAGAAAGGACGAACGACGTTTATTATTGCTCATCGTCTTTCAACAATTAAGAGCGCTGATCAAATTATTGTGCTTGATAGAGGAACGATTTTAGAAAAAGGTTCTCATGATGAATTAATGAAAAAGCGCGGGCGTTATTACGATATGTACAAAACGCAAATGGAAGGAAACCAGAGCGCTTAATATGTAGAGGGGAGAACTTGCGATTTTCGCAAGTTCTTTTTTGATTGGATTGTCCGCTCAGAAGTTAATACATTTCACCGACTGAAAAACTTATAAATAAGTAAGTATTGTTTTACCTTTTTCTATATAAATGCTATATTAAAAAATGTTACTTATTTTTTGTATGTAGCGTTATTTTTCCATTTTGTTTGATTATGAAGAAAAAGGTTAAACTAAATAAGAACATTTTCATTGAAAAATTGTTCGAAATTGCATACAATCAATATAGTTTTTAAATTCCTATCAGAATACTTGGAGGACTACTATCATGAAAAAATTATTTTCAGTGCTTGCAGTAACTACATTAGCGATCGGGATTGTAGCAGGCTGCGGTAAAGAAGAGAAAAAAGATACAGCTAGTCAAGATGCATTACAAAAGATTAAACAAAGCGGTGAGCTTGTAATTGGTACAGAAGGTACATATCCACCATTTACGTTTCACGATACAAACGATAAATTAACTGGATTTGACGTTGAATTAGCAGAAGAAGTTGCAAAACGTTTAGGTGTAAAACCTGTATTTAAAGAAACGCAATGGGATAGCTTACTTGCAGGAATAGATGCAAAACGTTTCGACATGGTTGCGAACGAAGTTGGTATTCGTGAAGATCGCCAAAAGAAATATGACTTCTCTAGTCCATATATTTCTTCTTCAGCAGCATTAGTTATTGCGAAAGATAAAGATAAACCTGCTACATTTGCTGACGTAAAAGGATTAAAAGCAGCACAATCTTTAACAAGTAACTACGCAGATATTGCTAAGAAAAATGGTGCGGAAATCACAGGTGTAGAAGGATTTAGCCAAGCAGCAGAATTATTAAGTTCTGGCCGCGTTGATTTCACAATCAATGATAAATTATCAGTGTTAAACTATTTAGAAACGAAAAAAGATGCAAAAATTAAAATTGTAGATACAGAAAAAGAAGCGTCACAAAGTGGATTCTTATTCCGTAAAGGTAGCGACAAACTTGTACAAGAAGTAAATAAAGCGTTAGAAGATATGAAAAAAGATGGTACGTACGATAAAATAACGAAAAAATGGTTCGGTGAAAATGTATCTAAGTAGCGCATTGATGTCAGATCGATTGTCTACTTGGATAGATATTATGCAGACTTCCTTCGCGCCTATGCTGAAGGAAGCTGTCTTTACGACAATTCCGTTAACGCTTATTACATTTATTATCGGTATTATACTTGCGACGTTAACAGCGCTCGCACGTATTTCAGGTAGTCGTATTTTACAATGGATTGCTCGTATCTATGTATCTATCATTCGCGGAACGCCACTTCTTGTACAGTTATTTATTATTTTCTATGGTCTTCCAACTCTTAATATTGAAGTTGAGCCATATACAGCAGCAATTGTTGGTTTCTCATTAAATGTTGGTGCATATGCATCTGAAATTATTCGTGCTTCTATCCTTTCTATTCCGAAAGGACAGTGGGAAGCGGCTTACACAATTGGGATGACATATCCGCAAGCATTAAAACGTGTTATTTTACCGCAAGCAACGCGTGTATCTATTCCGCCGCTTTCGAATACATTTATTAGTTTAGTGAAGGATACGTCATTAGCGTCGTTAATTTTAGTAACAGAAATGTTCCGAAAAGCGCAGGAAATTGCGGCAATGAACTATGAGTTTTTAATTGTTTATTTCGAAGCAGGTCTAATTTATTGGGTAATTTGCTTCTTATTATCTATCGTGCAACAAATATTAGAAAAACGTTCAGAACGTTATACTCTAAAATAACCCTTTCATAAAAGGAGTTTTTGTTTTTATGATTTCAATTCAACATTTACAAAAAAGTTTCGGAGATAATACCGTACTAAAGCATATAGATTTATCAGTTGAGAAGGGCGAAGTGGTTGTTATTATCGGGCCATCTGGATCTGGTAAAACGACATTCTTACGTTGCCTCAACGTGTTAGAAACGCCGAATGCTGGTAACATTCGTATCGGCAATAAAGAGCTTAATTTCTCTCAAAAAGTATCGAAGAAAGATATTGTAAATCTTCGTACGCAAACAGGTATGGTATTCCAACACCATAATCTATTTCCTCATTTAACAGCACTTCAAAATGTAATGGAAGGTCTCGTTACAGTGAAAAAGATGGAGAAAGAAGAAGCGAAGAAAAAAGCAAACTATTTCCTTGAAAAAGTTGGCCTTGCGGATAAAGTAGACTTATATCCGTTCCAATTATCAGGCGGACAACAACAGCGCGTTGGAATCGCTCGTGCGCTTGCGATGGAGCCGGAAGTTTTACTATTTGATGAACCAACGTCAGCACTTGATCCTGAGCTAGTTCAAGAAGTTTTAAAGGTTATGAAAGAACTTGCTAAAGAAGGAATGACGATGGTTATTGTAACGCATGAAATGCGCTTTGCTCATCAAATTGCGAACCGTGTTATTTTCATGGATGGCGGTGTCGTTGTCGAACAAGGTACACCGGAAGATGTATTTACAAATCCGACAGAAGAACGAACGAAGAAGTTTTTACAAATGTTGCAATAAATTAAGGAAGGTCTCAAGGCATATGCCTTGAGACCTTTTTGCCATATATATTTATTTTTGGAATCCGCCAAGGCTTTGCTCAGCCATTGCAACTAGACGTTTTGTGATTTCTCCACCAACAGAACCGTTAGCACGAGCCGTAGAATCTGCTCCTAATTGTACACCAAATTCTTGAGCGATTTCGTACTTCATTTGATCGATTGCAGCTGTTGCTCCTGGTACTACTAATTGATTGTAAGAACTTTGGTTTGCCATAGGAATATATCCTCCTTAGAGTTATAAAAGTTTTTTTGGTTGGACTAGCTGGATTTGAACCAGATTATCGCCCCGTTTGGCGCTAATCCATCGGTAATTAAGTTTGTACTCATAGTATGGATGTTACCTAGAAAGATATACAAAATAATAATTTGTAAATTTTGTAAAAAAATCTTCGCTATTTTGTAAATTATGAAATAAGAGTAATCGTTGTATTTTTAAGAAAGAAGGCTAAACTAAGAGCGAAATCATCTGCGTTTAAATTCTATATACAATCAGCTGTGCTTACAGCTTAGTAAAATAAAAATTAAATTGGTATCAACTTCATAGTTCTGTTTGAACCCGGGATGGGGCAGGAAAAGGTACTGACTGACCGCTCCTATGCACGGCTAGAATCTAAAAAGGATAACATATGGAGGAATCACGATGGGAATTTGCCCGCTTTGCAACGCATTAGAATCACAAACATATTCTTGTCAAAATTGCCAAGGTATACTCCAAGATTATGGGAAAACTGTAGATTACATAGACGATTATAGTGCGTATATGGATCAAGAATTATTGCGTGCAGTAGATGGTTTAACACATAGTAATTCACAAGAGTACTGCAATCATGTTTTTTATTGCGGGATGTGTAATGTGGAAACAGAGGTTGTAGTGAAACTTGTGTAAATAGAAAACTTCCACCTTATGAGTGAGGTGGAAGTTTTTGTTTTTTTATTTGTGAGTTAATCATAGGGGACGGGATATTGTCAGTGTTAGGTGCAGGATTTGATTGTATTTGAGATATTTTTTCTTTCGAATCGCGCAAAGAGTGTTCAGTTAAATAGATGGCATATTCATAAAATAATTGGCGCGTAAGCTCGCTTTGTTCTTTTAGCTTTTCATCTTGGAATACAGTTCGCCCCGGTTTAGAATTTGCTTCAAATAACCACGGATTTTCCGCTGTATCTAAACCGATATCGAAACCAATCTCTCCAATGTTCCCGGTTACTTGCCCATCAAGCGCATAACTGATTTGTAAGGCTGTTTGTTTTAGTTTATTTTCAATTTGAACTTGCTTTGTTGAATCAGGAAATAGTTCCTGAAGTAATTTCGTATCACCGCCGCTATTTACATGAGTTGTTAAGCTACCTTTGCCGGCGATTTTTGCGACGATTGCACTGACTACCCAATTACCAAAATGGTTTTTATTTGTATGAATGCGAAAATCGACGGGTTGCCCTTCGAAGCGGAGCAGTGAGATACCTTGTTGTACGATAAACTTTTTTAAATCATGTCCTTTTAACACATGGTTAAGAAGTGCTTCTAATGATTGATACTTTCTTAGTTTATTTTGGTCATTTTCACGATAACGACAATAGTAGCGATTTTCAGTTTGAGAATAGAGTATTTGATGAATGTTTCTTCCGAAGCTACCATGTATCGGCTTCATATAAATGTACTTATACGTACCGAGAAGTCGTTCTACTTGTTCAAAGTGTTGAAATACTTCTGTTTTTGGTAAGAATGGTTTCATTGAATCTTCTTTCATAAGAAGTCGATGCACTTCCCATTTGTTGAAAAAACCGGGATTAAACCATGGAATCGCATAGTCGCTTTCTAATCGTTTTTTTGCTCTTATGATAGGTTTGTAATTTTCTGCTTGGCGATTTGGTAAACGGTCGTAAATGACATTTGGTAAAGGGACTTTGTTTTTTACCCATTTGCTATCTTGAAAGAAGTACCCTTCAATTGTTTCCTCTTCCCAGTTTATATGTTGAAGGCCAAAGACAAAGACAAATGGCTGCAATGTGAATGGTGGTGTTAATAACTCACCGAGAGAGATGGAACGACTCCCTAAAGGAGAATTAGAATCATCGTTAAAGCCAGTTGTGAAAATCCCGATTAATGGGCCGAAAACAATGGTTTGATTGTGTAAGAAGGCATGGATTGTTGCTGAATGCGGTAGTAAAAGATCGGCTGCAATCTGTTCGCCAATAATAATTTCTCGCGTGAATGAATAATGAATTTTAATATTCTCACATGCAATATAACGTAAGCCAAAGGAAAGGGATGTAATTGGCGGTGTAATAGAAAAAACGTAAGGTAAAGTAATACTATTTGGATGCTCATCTGAAATACTTAATGTATATATGTGCTCTTTCAACGGGGGTCTCCTCCTTTCGTTATGGTGTAAATCGGCTAAATTTTAATGGACCATGAAAAATTTGTTCAGCCAGTTCGTCGTTGTACCTAGTATAAACTTCGTAAGAAGGCATCGTATTAACGTACATAAGCCAAATGGCACCTTTTTGATCCATAATGGTAGAAAGCTCTAATTCAAATAATGACGAATAGGACTGATCGAGTGTTTTAAACACTTCATTTACAACATCATGCAAAGCATCTTTCAATAATTGAACACCAGTTGAAGAAAGCAAATATTTAATTTTGGAAAATGGATGTAGCATGGAACGCTCTGTTACGGAAAGTAAAAATTGTGCTGGGAATGAAGCTTTTTGTATGAATTGACCGAGCACTACCCAATTCTGTTCTTTATTTTTTTGCATAATAGTTCGAATATGAATCGGATATGATAGTTGATTTGGAGGATGTAACATTGGATGAATCATATAACGGGATGAGTGTATGTTCGATTGGCACCATGATATAAAGTCATCTGTCCGTTTGAATTGAGTAGAAGTACGATGCTGTTCATTTATTGTATCGATATGAAATGTTTTATGTTGGTAAGTGACTCGATATAAATTTTCATTAGAATGTATATTGATTGGTCTTATAATGATATCTCTTGTTTCTAGTAGTAATTTGAAAATTCCTTGTACCGTTCCTTTTTTTATTTTTGGAATGTAAGGGGAAAGACGTTTATTAGTAAGAAAAAGATTGTGTAAATCACTTGGGTTAATAAGTGTGTTATTTAAAAAAGTAGTCGAGGAACGTTTGTGTAATGAATGAATAATCGATTTTGCTTGTTGGAATTCTTTATCTTCTTTGAAATGACAGCGATCATATATGTATGAAGGAATGGGAAAGGTTTGATCTATCCAATTTCCTGTATCTGTATCGTAAATAAGACCAGAAACAAGATCTGTCTTTGAATCAATGCTAAACGGTGTGAATTGAGCAACGACGTTATGATACAGACGAGCTCGCTTAGCGATTTCGGTGTAATACATTTGCTCGTGATGAAATTTAGAAGTTAAAAGACCAAGAACCAACGAAATCACTCCTTTGTTAACAAGATGTTTGCATAATAGGCGAAGCTATATATTGCAAATACATTTTTATACCATTATACTTTTGTCCGTATGACGATATGCTATAGTTTTGTAGAAGTGAAAGGTTGATTATGATGAATATATGGTTGAATATGTTAACAACGACAGGACTCGGGGCGATTATTGGAGGATATACAAATCATTTAGCAATAAAAATGTTATTCCGTCCCCATCGTCCGATTTATGTTGGAAAGTTTCAAGTTCCATTTACGCCAGGGTTAATTCCGAAGCGTCGCGATGAGCTTGCTGTTCAATTAGGGAAAATGGTTGTAGAACATTTGTTAACACCGGAAGGAATCGGAAAGAAATTAACAAATGAAGAGTTTCAAGCCAGTTTAATTCGCTGGGCACAAGTGGAAGTGGATCAAGCAATTACGAATGAACAGTCGTTACGACATATGTTAGAAAAATGGAACTTGGCACATGTAGAAGAAGAGGCTACTCAAAAAATTGAACATGTGATCACAGAAAAAATTCAGGCATTTTTAGCAGAGTACTATACATATACATGGGAACAAGCTTTACCTCATTCTATACATGAAAAAGTAGAGAATGCGATTCCGAATGTATCGGCGTTTATTTTAGATCGAGGAATTCGCTTTTTTGAAAGTGAAGAAGGGAAAGGTCGTCTTTCAAAAATGATTGATGATTTCTTTGCTTCCAGGGGAACGCTACTTAACTTAGTCGGAATGTTTTTAGGGAATGTCAGTTTGGTGGATCGAGTACAGCCAGAAGTCATTAAGTTTTTAGGACAAGATGGCACGAAAAAGCTTTTAACTGATGTACTGCAAAAAGAGTGGGAAAAGTTAAAAGGAAGAGATGTAAAAGAATTAGAAACGTTTGTAGAGAAAGAAATGATTGTGAAATCCATACTGTCAGCAGTTAAAGTAGAGGAAACAGTGAGTAAATTTTTAAATCAGTCTGTGCAGCAAGTATGTGAACCAGTTCGAGAAACAATCATTGAAAAGATCGTCCCAAGTGCAGTAACGAAAGGCTTGAAGTGGGGAACAGAAAATGTAGAGAGCATACTAAAGAATTTACACCTTGCGGAAATTGTCCAACAAGAAGTTTCTACATTTTCAACGGAGAGATTAGAAGACCTAGTTCTGTCTATTACGAAAAACGAATTGAAAATGATTACGTATTTAGGGGCATTATTAGGAGGAATGATTGGACTTGTGCAAGGGGTGTTACTTCTGTTCCTTAGGTAATAAAAGCGAATACATAGAAATAAAAGTGAAATTTCTTCACATCTCTTGCATAGTTTGATATGGTAAGAAGAGGTGCGTATGTAAATGCACTTAAAAGGCAGTGCGAGCGAAAAGCGCTAGCCTTCTAAAGGAGGAAAAATAAAATGACAAAAAACATTCATGATGTTGCATATGAATTACAAAAAACAATCGCTGAAAACGAAGATTTCCAAACTTTAAAAGCAAGCTACGCAGCAGTACAAGGAGATGCAGAGTCAAAGAACTTATTCGATGAGTTCCGTACAATGCAACTTGGCCTACAACAAAAAATGATGCAAGGTCAAGAAATCACTGAAGAAGATAACCAAAAAGCACAAGAAGTTGTAGCTCGCATTCAACAAGATGCTAAAATTACAAAGTTAATGGAAACTGAGCAACGTTTAAACATCGTTATCACTGACGTTAACAAAATTATCATGAAGCCACTTGAAGAATTATATAACGCGCAACAACAAGCGTAATAAGAGAAGACGCTCCTAGTATAGGGGCGTCTTTTTTATTGTAGAAAAATGTAAGGGTTTTCCTTTTGTTTGTCAAAAAACTGTCAAATCCATATCGTTGGAAAAATAATGCATTTGTACTATAATGATAATCGAGATATATTACACCATGTTAATTAATGTGGTGAAGTATATAAGATAAAAATCTTTATTACACACATTATGAAATAAAGGGATGATTAGTTTGAGTACAGGTGTAAAAGCAAACGACGTGAAGACAAAAACAAAAGGAGCAGATCTTGTTGTTGATTGTTTAATTAAACAAGGTGTTACACATGTTTTCGGTATTCCAGGAGCAAAGATTGACTCTGTATTTGATGTACTGCAAGAAAGAGGACCAGAGTTAATTGTTTGTCGTCATGAACAAAACGCAGCATTTATGGCAGCTGCTATTGGTAGATTAACAGGAAAACCGGGTGTGTGTCTTGTAACTTCAGGACCAGGGACATCGAATTTAGCGACAGGTCTTGTTACTGCGAATGCGGAGAGTGATCCCGTTGTTGCTTTAGCTGGTGCGGTTCCACGTACGGATCGATTAAAACGTACGCACCAATCTATGGATAATGCTGCACTATTCGAACCAATCACAAAATATAGCGTAGAAGTAGAGCATCCTGATAATGTGCCAGAAGCGCTATCAAATGCATTCCGAAGTGCGACTTCCACAAATCCAGGAGCTACTTTAGTAAGTCTTCCGCAAGACGTTATGACTGCGGAAACGACTGTAGAGTCTATCGGTGCACTTTCTAAGCCACAGCTTGGAATCGCTCCCACACATGAAATTACATATGTAGTAGAAAAAATAAAATCAGCGAAATTACCAGTTATTTTACTCGGTATGAGAGCGAGCACGAATGCAGTAACGAAAGCGGTTCGTGAATTAATTGCTGATACAGAACTTCCTGTCGTTGAAACATATCAAGCAGCTGGCGCGATTTCACGTGAGTTAGAAGATCATTTCTTCGGCCGCGTTGGATTATTCCGTAACCAACCAGGTGATATTTTACTAGAAGAAGCAGATCTTGTTATTTCAATCGGTTATGACCCAATTGAGTATGATCCGAAATTCTGGAATAAACTTGGAGACAGAACGATTATTCATCTTGATGACCACCAAGCGGATATCGATCATGATTACCAACCAGAGCGTGAATTAATTGGCGATATCGCTTTAACTGTAAATAGCATCGCAGAGAAATTACCAAAGCTTGTATTAAATACGAAATCAGAAGCAGTTTTAGAACGATTACGCTCGAAATTATCAGAGCAAGCAGAAGTTCCAAACCGTGCTTCAGAAGGTGTTACGCATCCACTTCAAGTCATTCGTACACTTCGTTCTTTAATTAGTGACGATACAACCGTTACATGTGACATCGGTTCACATTCTATTTGGATGGCAAGATGTTTCCGTTCTTATGAACCACGTAGACTATTATTTAGTAACGGTATGCAAACGTTAGGTGTTGCACTACCTTGGGCAATTGCCGCTACTTTAGTTGAACCGGGCAAGAAAGTTGTTTCCGTGTCAGGTGATGGTGGTTTCTTATTCTCTTCGATGGAATTAGAAACAGCGGTACGTTTAAATGCGCCTGTTGTCCATCTCGTATGGAGAGACGGTACGTACGATATGGTTGCGTTCCAACAAATGATGAAATACGGCAGAACATCAGCTACAGAATTTGGGGATGTTGATCTTGTGAAATATGCGGAAAGTTTCGGGGCGTTAGGTCTTCGTGTTAATACACCAGATGAATTAGAAGATGTATTGAAAACGGCATTAGAAGCAGACGGTCCTGTCATTATTGATATTCCAATCGATTACCGTGACAACATTAAATTAAGCGAAAAACTATTACCGAACCAATTAAACTAATGGGGGGCATGAGTGAGATGAATGTTGCGCAATTAATTGATATTGATGCAAAAAGAACGAAAACGAGTAATGAAGTATATCAGACATCTACAATGCTTGCGCTATTAGATGGTATATATGATGGTGTTATTAACTTTGAGGAATTGAAAGAACGTGGTGATTTCGGCATCGGTACATTTGATCAATTAGATGGTGAAATGATTGCGTTTGATAATGAGTTTTACCATTTACGTTCAGATGGTTCAGCGGAAAAAGTAGAACCGGAAGAAACAACACCTTTTGCGACTGTAACGTTTTTTGAAAAAGAAATGAGTTATACGGTAGAGCGTCCGATGAATCGTGAAGAAGTTGAAGCGTTATTACATGAATTAATGCCAAGTAAAAATTTATTTTATGCGATTCGAATGGATGGTACGTTCCGTGAAGTGAGAACGAGAACCGTTCCAAGACAAGAAAAACCGTATACGCCGCTCGTTGAAGTGACGAAATCACAACCGATTTTTTCATTTAAAGATACAGAAGGTACACTTGCTGGATTTTGGACACCAGATTACGCGCAAGGTATTGGTGTAGCTGGTTTCCACTTACATTACATTGATGATGAGAGAAATGGTGGCGGACATGTTTTCGATTATGTTGTAGAAAACTGTACGATCCAAATTTGCCAAAAATCTCATATGCATTTAGCACTTCCGGAAACAGCTGATTTTATGGCAGCTGAATTATCGAGAGAAAACTTAGAGAATGATATTGCGACTGCGGAAGGTGCGGAGTAAAAGGAATCGAAATCATGTATTCTCTATATAAGAAACGAAGTCTTGTTCAGGCTTCGTTTTTTTTATTGATGCGCAATCTTCTCGTGAATTCACCCGTACCGCCTCATTATGTTTCATTTGTAAAATGAAAACTCAATTTTGAAGCAAAAGAAATATAAATTTCTCCCCAAACATATACATCAAAAGGGTAGGGGGGATATGATGGGAAACTTGATTACTATTAGTTTATGCATGATTGTAAAAGATGAGGAACAAACTATATCGAAATGTTTAGAATCGGTCAAAAGTGTTGTGGATGAAATTATTATTGTAGATACAGGTTCCACAGATGCTACAAAAGAAATTGTGAAGAAGTATGATGCGAAAGTTTATGATTTTCAATGGATTGAAGATTTTTCAGCGGCACGAAATTTTGCATTTTCTAAAGCTACAAAAGAATATATTCTTTGGCTAGACGCAGATGACATAATAGATACGGAAGATATAAAGAAATTTCTACAGTTAAAAAATACGTTAGATCGTAGTACGGATGCAGTATCTATGAAATATTATTTAACTTTTGATATAGAAGGAAATCCAACACATTCTTTAAGGCGATATCGATTAGTCAAAAGAAGTAGAAATTTTCAATGGCATGGATTTGTTCATGAATATTTAGAGGTGTATGGAAATCTTATAAATAGTGATGTAGGGGTAAGTCATAAAAAAATAAAAGCATATACTAATCGTAATTTAAAAATATACGAAAAACATCTTGAGAGTGGAAAAGAATTTAGTCCCCGTGATGTGTACTATTATGCAAATGAATGTAGGGATCACAGATTATTTGATAAGGCTGTTAAGGGGTATTCTAAATTTTTAGATGATGAAAAGGGTTGGGTTGAAGATAATATTCAAGCTTGTTTAAAAAGAGCCGAATGTTATTTAGAATTGGGGGACTTAAAAAAATCTATACAGTCTTGTTTGCAATCATTTACGTATGACACGCCTAGAGGAGAACTTTGTTGCCACTTAGGACGTGTATTTTTGCAACAAGGGGAATATTCTAAAGCGATATATTGGTACCATGCAGCAATTGACGGGCCACGACCAAAGGATTCTCCGTTTGTCCGAGAAGAATGTCATACATGGTTGCCGCATATTCAACTATGTATTTGTTATGATCGAATAAAAGAATATGAAAAGGCAATTTATCATAACGAACAAGCTGCGCAGTTCATACCTAATAATCCAAGCATTGAATATAATAGAAAATATTTTGATAGTTTATCAAAAAAATAGTATTTAATAATACTAGATGATCATTTTGGCTGTTGAGAGGAGTTTGATTCATGCTCACAAGTATAATTATATTGACTCATAATCAATTACAATATACAAAAGAATGCATCCAAAGTATTAGAACTTATACAGTGGAACAAGAGTATGAGTTAATAGTTGTGGACAATGCGTCAACAGATGGTACTGTAGAATGGTTACAAAAACAATCGGATATTATGCTAGTGGAAAATGCGGAGAATATGGGTTTTCCAAAGGGATGCAATCAGGGGATTAAAGAGGCAAAAGGTGATAATATTCTATTATTAAATAATGATGTGGTCGTAACTGAAAATTGGCTAAGCAACTTAATTCGGTGTTTATATGAAAGTAAGGATACTGGAGCGGTAGGGCCCGTAACTAATAATGCCGCTTACTATACCGCTATACCAACCTTTTATAAAGATATTGAAGGAATGCAGAAGTTTGCAACTTTATATAATCAAAGTGATAAAGATAAATGGGAAGAACGTATGAAATTAATTGGATTCTGTATGCTGATAAAAAAATCAGTGTTAGATGAAGTTGGATTATTAGATGAACGATTTACACCGGGGAATTATGAAGATGATGATTTGTCACTAAGGATGTTTGAAAAAGGATATAAATTGTATTTATGTAAAGATACATTTATTCATCACTACGGAAGTGTATCGTGGAGAGAAGACAGTGTTAACTTTTCCGTAGTTTTACATGCAAATAATATAAAATTGTATGAAAAATGGGGGTTTTATGGTGAAAGTTTATACATTCATTATGATTTACTAGCGATTTTAGAGCGATTTGCGCCTGATCAAGTAAATATTCTTCATATAGGAGCTGGATGTGGTGCCACTTTATTAAAAATAAAAGGGTGTTATCAGGCAGTTTCTTTATTCGGAGCAGAAAGTAATGAAAAAGCGGCAGCTCTTGCAAATAGGATAGCTCCTACAATTTCTGCTGCGTATGACAAGTTACATGAGGTATTTACAGATGAAAAATTTCAGTACATCCTACTATCACATCCCATTGAGCCAGCGAAATTACCGCATGTCATACAATCTATGTCACAACTTTTAACGCCAACAGGAACTTTCATTATGTCGAAATTCAATTTGGATAATTATTATGCATTAAAAAAATAATGCTTTTAAGATTTTCTCTGTGGAGATGAACTGTATTTGGCAATGTTGGAGGAACAACGGTTTCTTTTATAGAAACAAAACCGAAATCCGAGCCCGGATTTCGGCTTTTCGACGTGTGATGAATTATGAAAAAAAGAGCTATCCTATAAGTTGGTTTCACTTACTTATAGGATAGCTTCTTTACTTTGAAACAAACGGATGCTTTTCATAATAAAACCGCCATGGGTAGTGAATGGCTTCTTCTGCGTAATCAATATTAATACGAGGGCCAGCTATTATGTTATGTGTGGATGATAAATGTTCTTCTTCCGGAACTAAATCAATATGCAATGTATCACTTTGTAATGATACCCCGCGTTCTTCTAAAGTGATTCCGAGTGCGCGGCATAGTTTTCCAGGTCCATTTGTTAAGTTTTTATACTGCTTATTCGTAATATCGGTTTTGTCGTAGCGCGCTAGTTTCATGTCTTCGATTCCGTCTATAGGCTCAAGAGCACGAATGAGAATTCCTTGCGGGGTGCCGACTGGTGCTGTAATTACGTTAAAACAATGATACATACCATAAATAAGATATACGTAAGCATGTCCGGGTGCACCGAACATTACTTCTGTTCGATCTGTTCGTCTGCCACCGTAACTATGTGCGGCCTTATCATCTGGACCTTTGTATGCTTCTACTTCTACAATAATTCCGCTTCGTTTTATTCCATCCGCAATATGAACAAGTTTATGTCCGAGTAACTTCTTTGCGACTTCTAACGTATCGCCTTCATAAAAAGAAGGTGGTGCCTGCATTGTACTATCTCCTTTGCTGGTTGTATATGTATATAGTAAACCAAATTTTGAGTAGTAATTCTAACTCGTTCTATTTGCTACATTTATTTCATAAATTATGGATAGAGTACAACAGCGAAGAGGGGGAGTGCGACATGATTTATCGCTTACTAGCTCTTAATATAGATGGGACACTACTATACAACAACGGAAAAATCGCAAAAGGGCTACGAGAAACAATTGAATTTGTGAAAAGAAAAGATGTATACGTTACATTATTTACGAGTCGTAATTTTCAATCCGCTCATAAAGTAGCAAAGGCGTTAAAATTAGATTCTATATTAGTGACACACGGTGGTGCTTTCGTTTCAGCAACGCTAGATAAACCGTACATTCAAAAGAGATTATCCGAAGAGAAGACTTTTAATATTGTGCAAGTGTTAGAGCACTTTGATTGTAACGTACGCATTTCTCATGAACGGTTTTCAATCGGAAATCGTGAGAGAAATACACCTAACTTAATTGCGCGTACTGTACTATCAAGCGCAGATCCGTTATTTTATCCAGTTCAATTTGTAGATTCGTTAGGTGATGCGCTTCGTGATCATCCGGTAGCGGCGCCAAAAATTGATGTTGTTTTCCATAGTAAAGGTGAAAAAGAAAGAGGGCTAACTACGCTAAGAAAAGCATTCCAAGATATACAGTATGTTGAGTGTGACCCGAAACGAATAGAAATCTTGCCGCAAAATGTATCAAAGTTACGCGGGTTACAATTACTTGGGGAGCATTTAAATATTCACCTTAGTGAAATGGTTGCGATTGGGGATAGCGTAGAAGATTTAGAGGTAATTGAAAGTGTTGGGCTCGGGGTAGCGATGGGGAACGCTCCTGTAGAATTAAAGCAAGCCGCTGACTGGATTACACGTTCGAATACTGAGAACGGCGTAGAATATATGATTAAAGAGCATTTCCGTAAGCAATTTCCGCTTCCATTTTTAAAGAATCATAAACATACACCGAAATGATGAAAGGAAAACGTAGCTTTTTGGCTACGTTTTTTTGTTGAACTTATTAAAATGAATGAAAGCATTTTAAAATGTGAATTGTGTATGAAGTCTATACAATTCACTTGAATACTCTAGGAAAATGTTGTAAAGTGGATGATGTTGCCAAAGTAGTTACACCACGTGAAATATTCTTCAGATTAATTTTATTGGGCTCCCGTACGTAAAAACATTTCCGCATGATAGTTTAGTTCATGTATTATTTCAAAAATGAATTGTAGTAATTTTATTAATTAGTTGTAGAATTTCTTTGTTTTATTTAAATGGATTATTTTAAGTTAATGTGAGTAAGACTTGGTACATATAAAATGTGCTTCTTTTTGTGGTTTTAAAAAGTTTAAAAGGGGGAATGAATTTCTTGAGGAAATCATTTAATCAAAAAGTAAAGAAAATAAGTAGTAGTTTAATAGTTGTATTACTAGTATGTATGAATTTTTTAATCCATTTACCATTTAAAGCAGAGGCGGCTACAACAGAATTAAAAGGTTTAGGTGACGTATCTTATTACAACGCCATCATTTTTGGAGATCATAGTGCAACAAGTGCGGATATTGAAGGTGCGATGGCTGTTCAAAAAAATATGAATGCATCAAGTTATACAGTCTTAGCGGCTGCAACTGGAGCGAACAACTTAGCTGGAGCAACATGGGTAGATGAAGGATATCCATCGTTATTATTAGGTGGTCAATTTACGAAAGCGGGAGCAGGACAAGTAATTATCCAAGATGGAACAGTGGCGATGACAAAAGACGGTGACCCAGAAGGCGCAATGAAAACATCATATGACCGTATCGCTTATAAAGAGCAAGCGGAGATTGATGCTAAATTTAAAGAATTTAGAAAAGACGTTGATGGCGTAATTGGGGATGCGGGCCAATTACACACTGATAAACCAAAACCGAATATGAGCTTTGGAATTGGTGAGGATGTAAAAAATCCTAATATTTATGTTTCTTCAGGGTTAACAGGAGAGAAAACGTTTGATGTAAAAGATGTTTTTCTTCCGAATGTAGATAACAAGGATTTTATTGTTATTTACTCAGATGCGGAAACAGTTAATTTTGCTAGTGGTGCAATTTTGTATGATACAAGAAATACTGGGATGGCAACAGACTTAATTAATACATCTCAAGCATATGATCCTAATTCATCTTTTACTGAGTTAGCTAGTAAGGTCATTTGGGTGTTCCCTAATGCTACAAAGATAACAACTAAAGGATATGGTGTAGTAGGTAGTGTGTTTGCGCCTAATGCTGTTGTAGAGACAAAAGGTGGTTCTATTAATGGACAAGCCTTTGTTGGAGGATTACACCAAAGAGATGGATTTGAGGTTCATAATTTTAAATTTAACTGGCCGAAGTGGAAAAAGCCGGCAGCTGAAAAAGGAAATTTACAAATTAAAAAAGTTGATGAAAGCGATGAAAACATTGTTTTAAAAGACGCAAAATTTGATGTTATAGACAAAGAGAATAATGTTGTGGCTACTGTTACAACAAACGAAAAGGGTATTGCGGAAGTTAAAGATTTACCACTTGGTGACTATTTTGTAAAAGAAATTAGTGCACCAGAAGGATATATAAAAGTTGATACACCAGTAAAAGTAACAATTGATAATACAAAGGTAATTGAAATTGTTATGAAGAATACGAAAAAAGTAGAGAATGGTCAATTTAAAATATTGAAGAAAGATAGTGAATCTGGTCAACTTCTACCAGGTGCAAAGTTTGATGTTATAGATAAAGATGGGAACGTTGTCGAAACAATTATTACAGATGGTAAAGGTGAAGCTTTATCGAAACAACTTCCAGTTGGAACATATACATTAAAAGAAGTTGAAGCACCAAAAGGTTATGAACTATCATCTAGTTTAGTTCATGTTGATGTAGCTGCTAATAAAACAGTGACTGTAGATGTGTTGAATAAAAAGATCGTTGAAAAAGCTACAGGTCAATTTGAAATCGTAAAAGTAGATGCAAATGATAAAGAGAAACTATTATCCGATGCAGAATTTGAAGTGTACAAAGATGGTAAAAAAGTAGATACGTTACGAACAGATAAAACAGGTAAAGTAATCTCTACGAAATTAGAACCAGGAAAGTACACATTAAAAGAAACGAAAGCACCACAAGGATATAAGTTGTTAAAAGAAGAAATTGAAGTCGTTGTGGAAGCGAACAAAGTAGTACAAGTACAAGTAGAAAACGCAAAAGAGCTAGGAAGCTTACAAGTAGTCAAAAAGGATGCAGAGAGTGGAAAAGTTCTAGCAGGCGCGGAATTTAGACTGAAGAACGAAAGTGGTCAAGTAGTTGGAGAAGCGAAAACAACGAATAAAGATGGTGTAGTCCAATTCGAAAACTTAGTGCCAGGAAAGTACACGTTAGAAGAAACGAAAGCACCAGAAGGCTACAAAGCAGTAGAAGTAACAGTAGAAGTAAACGTTGTAGCGAATGAAGTAGTAAAACAAGAAGTTATGAACGAAAAAGTAACAGGTCAATTTGAAATCGTAAAAGTAGATGCGAATGATAAAACGAAAGTGTTATCAGGTGCAGAATTCGCATTGTATAAAGATGGCAAAAAGGTAGCGGAACTGAAAACAGATGAGAGTGGAAAAGTGATGTCACCGAAATTACCATTAGGTGAATATACAGTGAAAGAAACGAAAGCACCAGAAGGTTACAAGCTTTCTAATAAAGAATGGAAAGTAACAATTCAAAATGAGAACGAAATAGTAAAAGTAGAGGCAGAAAATGAAAAAGTCTTAGGTTCTCTACAAATTATTAAAACGGATGATAAAGATCAAGCGAAACGTTTAGCAGGCGCAGAATTTACATTGAAAGATGTGAAAGGAAATGTTGTAAAAGAAGGAATTACAACAGATGAGTCTGGAACTGTTAAAGTAGACGGACTAGTGCCGGGTGAATATACGTTAGAAGAGACGAAAGCGCCAGAAGGTTATGAGTTAACAAAACAAGTAATTCATGCAACAGTTGATGGTGAAAAAGTTATTGATGTAAAAGTAACGAATAGTAAGAGCCTTGGTCAATTCGAAATCGTAAAAGTAGATGCAAATGATAAAGCGAAAGTATTATCAGACGCAGAATTTGAAGTGTATAAAGATGGTAAAAAAGTAGAGACATTACGAACAGATAAAACAGGTAAAGTAATCTCTAAGAAATTAGAACTAGGAAAATACACATTGAAAGAAACGAAAGCACCACAAGGGTATAAGTTGTTAAAAGAAGAAATTGAAGTCGTTGTGGAAGCGAACAAAGTAGTACAAGTACAAGTAGAAAACGCAAAAGAACTAGGAAGCTTACAAGTAATCAAGAAGGATGCAGAAAGTGGAAAAGTTCTAGCAGGTGCGGAATTTAAGTTAAAGAACGAAGCTGGTCAAGTAGTTGGAGAAGCGAAAACAACAAATAAAGATGGTGTTGTGAAATTCGAAAACGTAGTACCAGGAAAATACACGTTAGAAGAAACGAAAGCGCCAGAAGGTTATAAAGCGCTAGAAGTAACAGTAGAAGTAAACATTGTTGCAAATGAAGTAGCAAAACAAGAAGTATTGAATGAAAAAGTGAAAGAAAAAATTACAGGCCAAGTAGAAATTACAAAGGTAGATGCTAATGATACAGATAAAACATTAGCAGGCGCAGTCTTTGAAATTTTGAAAGACGGAACAAAAATAGACACATTAACAACAGATAAAAATGGTAAAGTAACTTCGAAAGAATTGGAGCCAGGAGATTATATTTTAAAAGAAGTTCAGGCTCCAGAAGGATACACTTTATCTGATAAAGAAATCAGATTTACGATTTCTAATCAAAAAATTGAAGCTATAAAACTTCAAATTACAAATCAAAAAGAGCCAGGTGAAGGAACGGAAACACCAGGTGAAGGAACGGAAACACCAGGTGAAGGAAC
>NZ_JBEGIB010000007.1:0-144579 GCF_040676495.1 Bacillus sp. LBA3-1-1.1 | reverse complement strand
GTAGAGCAACTGACTTGTAATCAGTAGGTTGGGGGTTCAAGTCCTCTAGCCGGCACCACTTTCGAAATGAGCCATTAGCTCAGTTGGTAGAGCATCTGACTTTTAATCAGAGGGTCGAAGGTTCGAATCCTTCATGGCTCACCATTTTCAATTTAATGCGGGTGTAGTTTAGTGGTAAAACAAGAGCCTTCCAAGCTCTGGTCGAGAGTTCGATTCTCTTCACCCGCTTTTCAATTATGGGCCTATAGCTCAGCTGGTTAGAGCGCACGCCTGATAAGCGTGAGGTCGATGGTTCGAGTCCATTTAGGCCCACCATAATTATTCCGCAGTAGCTCAGTGGTAGAGCTATCGGCTGTTAACCGATCGGTCGTAGGTTCGAGTCCTACCTGCGGAGCCATACAGAGAAGTACCCAAGTGGCTCAAGGGGCTCCCCTGCTAAGGGAGTAGATCGCTAACGCGGTGCGAGGGTTCGAATCCCTTCTTCTCTGCCATACATATTGGCCCGTTGGTCAAGTGGTTAAGACACCGCCCTTTCACGGCGGTAACACGGGTTCGAATCCCGTACGGGTCATACTAAAAGAGATAGCATAATCTGCTATCTCTTTTTTGTTGTGTAAAAGTGGACTTTTGATAGTCTGCTTTTTTTTATAGATTTTTTGTATACCTTTTTCTATTTGAATCGTCTAACTAATAGAAAGGAGAGAGCGATGGAGTATGAAAAGGTCATTATAGAAACATCAAAAAGTATTTATAGGTATTTGCTTAAAATTGGAGTAACACCAGCAGAAGCAGAGGATATCGTTCAAGATACGATACATAAAGCATTATTATCTATACCGAACATGAAAATTACTTATATAAAAACATGGTTATTTCAAGTTGCGATTAATAGGCACCGTGATTTAGCAAGAAGGCAAAAGCGTATTGAAGAGATCCCGATTGAATCTGTTCAATTAATTGGATCAAAAGGGAAAGTATTATGAGGAATATAAACGTATATATGACTACCTGAGAGGAAAGAAAACAAAACCAAGTGAGCAAGATGTAAAAGTCCTTGGAGTGGTCGTAACAGGAAGTGCTGCGGATTTACAAAAATTAAACGATCAAAATTACGTAAAAGCTGCTGTATTAGGGGCTACTGCGGAAAACAAATAGTATAAATAGAAGAAGCTGTCTCTAAATAGGTGATCTATTGGAGATATTATTTTTGTGGCGCTAACGTTGTCGGGTTTTGTCGGTAAGTCGATATTCCTTGTCGAAACATCAATAAAATCAAAGTTATGTTCGATATATTTGATTTTGCGTCGATATATAATTTCACTTATCGAGAAATTAGCAATAAAAGCTTTCACAATCTAAATAAAACGCATAAATTGGTATTGATTCCACACTTGCTACAATAGTTTTACACTCTATGTGAAAAAGTTCACAATTAGGTCATAATTTGTGAAGTAATTCACAATGATCCATGCTACAATATGAATGTAAAGAAGTTAAACAACATTAAATTAGTATTTTAATTAATTACTTAAACAATAATAAAAAAATAGATGTAAACAATTGAAAGGGGAAATTAACATGAAAAAAGGTATCAATCGCGTAGTATTAGTAGGAACAGGAGCTGTAGGTTGTAGTTACGCTTACTCAATGATCAACCAAGGTGTAGCTGAAGAATTCGTACTTGTAGATGTTAATGAAGCAAAAGCAGAAGGGGAAGCAATGGACTTAAGCCATGCGGTACCATTCTCTCCATCACCAACAAAAGTTTGGAGCGGTAGCTATGCAGATTGTAAAGATGCAGATTTAGTAGTTATCACAGCTGGATTACCACAAAAGCCAGGTGAAACTCGTTTAGACTTAGTTGAGAAAAACACAAAAATCTTCAAACAAATCGTTCGCGGTATTATGGATAGCGGATTCGATGGAATTTTCTTAATCGCAACAAACCCAGTTGATATTTTAACTTACGTAACTTGGAAAGAATCTGGTTTACCGAAAGAGCGCGTAATCGGTTCTGGTACTACTTTAGACTCTGCTCGTTTCCGTTACATGTTAGGTGACTACTTAGATGTAGATCCACGTAACGTTCATGCTTACATCGTTGGTGAGCACGGTGACACTGAACTTCCAGTATGGAGCCACGCTACTGTAGGTGTACAAAAACTAGAAACAATCTTAGCGAACAACGAACAGTATAACCAAGAAGATTTAGATAAAATCTTTGAAAATGTACGTGATGCAGCTTACCATATCATCGAGCGTAAAGGTGCAACTTACTATGGAATCGGTATGTCACTACTTCGTGTAACTAAAGCGATCTTAAGCAACGAGAACAGCGTATTAACCGTATCTGCATACCTTGAAGGTCAATATGGTGAGAAAGATGCTTTCGTAGGTGTTCCAGCTGTTATTAACCGCGAAGGTGTACGTGAAATCGTAGAACTTGAGCTAAATGAAGAAGAAAAAGCGAAATTCGCTCATTCTGTAAAAGTATTAAAAGAAACAATGGCACCAGTACTATAATAATTGCTAAATAATTCAGAGGCGGGAAACTGCTTCCGCCTCTGAGTTTTTATATAATTTAATATAAATTCCTTTTCCGGTTTCCCTTGTATATCCCCAATATACCCCTTTTGCTGGATAAGGGTCGTTTATAGAAAAGAGCACTCTATTTTATATAGAGTGCTCTTTATTATCCCGCATTAACGGGCAGTAAGACCCCCACCTCAAAATGCAGCGAAAGCAAAGAAGTTAGGTGGGGGATCAACTGCCCGTAAAAGCCCGATTGGTTCAACTAATAATCAGTGGGGGATGAACAAAACCCCCACTGATTAAAGTTTCACTTTATCATTTTTTAGGCGTTAATCCTAATTTCTTTAAAATATCTGCAAGTGTACCGCTTTTTGATTTTTCAACAGGTGTTTGTGATTTAGATGCATCTGGACCTTTTTTCAAGAAGTTCTTTTCAACGAAACGAATATCTTTTTCGTCGACAATACCATCTTTGTTGAGATCGCCGTCTTTTACAGATACTCCTTTTTTACCATAGTTGCTAGCGATAATTTCAGCATCTTTAATATCAATGACTTTATCTCCATTTACATCACCTGCAAGGTTTTCATCAGGTCGTGCATAATAATATTGGCCAAGCAGCTTACCATCTTTTTCAGTACCTAATTTCGTTGTTAGGCGGCTTGTTAAATGCCCTGGAACTTCTACGTATAAGTTATAGTCACGCTTATTAACAGGAAGTCCATTTAATTTGAAGTATCCGTATTTATCTAGTGAGCCTTCAAATTTATGACGGTAAGAATCAGTTGCATATACTTTTACGCCAAGTTTCGTATAATCGAACTTTTCATCTAAATATCCACGTTCATTTACGAATGCACCAGGTTTAATATTTCCTTCTACTAGTGAGTTTAAAGACATAACTGAGAATGTTTGATCTTGAAGTACACGAACTCTGTTTGGCTCTGATTCACCTTGTTTCCGGTAAACGAACATTGGTAGATCTAATTGAGCATTTGCTTCATAAAATTCATCATTTTCTACTTTGAAAGTTACATCAATGAACGGGAAATCACCATCTAATCCAGCGAAGTTTTTGTCATCGATAGCTCCGCCTACTGTAACAGCAAAAGTAAATGAACCTTCTTCTAGTTTCGGTTCATTTACTTTTGCTGTTACACCTTTTTCAGAAAGAAGTTTTTCAAAAGCAGGATTCAATTTCGCATTTGCAAATTTGAAGTTTTTCTCTAGGAATTTCACGTTAAATTCTCCAGCAACAAATTGTTTTACGTGCTTCGCGTTTAGTGTTACTGTGAACTCGTCATTTTTATATAATTCTTTTTTATCATAACTAGCTTTTGCATATTGAGCACCTTGCGGGATGAACCAATAGTTATTTACACCGCTTGGATAGTCAGGGCCTGCAGTTGCATAATCGAAAATATACACGCCTGTGTTCATTGGGCCTTCCGTTCTGAAGGAGTCAGGTGTAATACCAACTTTAAAGTCACCATTTTCAGTAATCGGTAAAAACTTATGCAAGTATGGAGAATAGTCATAGTACATAACTCCGTTAGCTTCTTGCGTTATGTTTAATCCTTTTCCTTTTAAGTAGTCAACGTTTGAATCATATACATTTCCTTTAATCCATAGTGCTTTTTTACCGTCTTCTACTGTGTAGTTTTCTTCATTTAGTTCATAAATACCAGGCTGTAATCCAGTTAATTTCACTTCTGGTGGTGTATTATCAATTACGACATAATCACCTTTCACACGTGCCTTCCCGGCTTTATCATAGCCAACAAATTCAATTGTGTAATCTCCTTCTGGTAAGTCGATTTTCTCATCAGCAATTGGTTTTGCAGGATCATTTGTAAAAGGATACACTCTGCCGTTAAAGAATGAATCTAAGTAGTAATACACATCCGTTTTTAGTTCACTCGTGTTTAATGTTCCAATGAAGCCGAGCGCTTTATTTGTTTTTGAGTCTTTCACGATAAGATCTAACGTTTCAAGTTCGCTGTTTAATTGGAATGCCCCGTGAACATATGATTCACGGTATGGATTGAATTTAGATGTATCAGTTGAGATTGTTTTTCTTGATAATAGTGCATTTTCAATGCCAGGCTCTGATACACGAATAGAGAACGGAATTTGATACGTTTCATCTTTATTTTTCGTGTTTGTAATATGAATATACCCTTTATATCGGCCTTGCTTTGCACCAGCTGGAATATTAATTTTTGCTTCAATTTCATCTGATTTACCAGCATCAATAGTAATTATTTCAGAAGTAGAAACTTTTACACCGTTTGTGGTAGCATCGTTAATAGCAGAAGATGCTGGTGTATAAGAAATTTCTGTTTTAAATTCTTTCTTCTCTTGTTTATTGCGATTTTCAATTTTAATTTTTCGTTTTTGTTCAATAGATTCCCCGTCTTTTTGATAGTACTTCCCGAATGCAATGGATCCAGTTTCTTCTGGTACTTCAATCACTTCATCATTCACAATTGTTTTGGTTGTATCTAACACTTTAAAACTTGTTTCAGTGTGAACAGAGTTGTAAGCATCTACTCGTCCAGCTCCAACTTCATATACGGAATACTTTTCTTTTAAATCATCAGCTGTGTTCATAAGAGATGCCTTTACATCGAATGGAGAGTATTCTGGGTGTTCTTGCAAAATCAGAGCAGCAATGCCAGCGATATGTGGAGACGCCATGGATGTTCCTTGCATACGCTCATAGGAAACATCATAGTTTTCACCCTCTTGTGGGTCGTTAATATATTCAGGTACTGTTGAAAGTACAGCAACACCAGGCGCTGTAATATCAGGTTTAATATCATCATTCGATGTAACAGGGCCACGTGAGCTAAAGTCTGCAAGGTGATCACCTTCTGTTTGAATATAACTGAGTTCGTCAAAAGTAAAGGATGTGTTACCTTGTTCAATTTGAGCTTTTAGTTTTTCACCGTCTTCTTTCGTTAGGCGGAATGCTGGAATGTATTTTGTGCTTTCACCAACATAGAAAGGAATTTCTCCGTCCACATTGTTATAAATAATAACGGCTTTTGCACCAGCTTGTTTCGCATTAGCGATTTTTTCATCAAATGAGAGTGTACCACGTGCAACGAGTGCGATTTTTCCTTTTACATCCTTGTTACTAAACTCGTCAGGAGTACCGATTCCTACAGATTCAATAGGGAGAGATTGTCCTTTGAAATCTTCTATTTTATCAGTGAAGTTTTTGCCGAATAAAATTAGGTTAGGGAATTGTAATTGTCCAGCATGACCTGATAGTTTCGGTAAGGAAATAGAGCTATCGCTTGCCCCAACTGTAATAGCAAATGGAGAAGCACCTGGTGATCCGAGTGTCGCTGGATTTGGACCAGAGTTACCAGCAGCAACGACTGTAACAACACCGGAAAGCATTGCGTTATTAACAGCGATAGATGTTGGATCAAGCGGATTGTTACTATCGTCACCTAACGATAAGTTAATGACATTCATACCGTCAGAAATAGATTTATCGATTGCAGCAATAATACCAGAACTATCTCCGCTTCCATAAGGACCGAGTACGCGATAGTTATACAGTTCAATGTCAGGTGCAACACCTTTTACTGCTGAATCTGATTTATTTTTCTTTTGAGCAGAAACGATACCTGCTACGTGAGTACCGTGTGCTGTGTAGAAGGAAGAACCACGATCATCAAATTCAGGAGCGCCAGATTTTTGCCACTCTGTATAAGTTGTTTCCATCGGATCTGCATCGTTATTAATAAAGTCCCAACCTTTTACAGAGTTTGGGTCTACCTTACTAGAATCTTCACCCGGGTTTTCGCGATAGCCTTTATACACGTCTTTTAAGTCAGGGTGATTGTAATCAATACCTGTATCTAATACACCAACTTTAATTCCTTTTCCGGTAATGCCCTCGCTATGTAACTTATCTACCCCAATTTGCGGAATGCTATCTGTTAGTTTTTGAGGTGCTTTTTGCTCAGCTTGTTTCGGTAAATTTAATTTCACTTCGTAATCTTTCCAAATACGTTTTACGACGCCAATTCGCAACAGTTCTTCAACTGTATTAGCTGGTAATGTCATCGCCACGCCGTTCATCGCATGTTTATAAGAGCGTTTAATTTGTACAGACTGGAAATTTCCTGATTTCACTGATGGGCTGAATTGGTGAAGGCGTTTTAATCCTTCTTGGAATTCTTCATGCTCTTGATCAATACGTGCCTTTATATTTTCAGGAGCAGCCTGCAATCCTTTTGCTTTTTGTTTCAATTCATTAATTTTTACTGGTGCAGTTTGAAACTCTACAATGATATTTACTGGTTCAGAACTACTCGTATTAATATCTGGTGAAATAGTAAAGCCAGGATTGGCATCCAATGTTTGTAATGCCAGGCGCTCTCCTTTGGAAAGTTTTGATAGTAAAGAATGAGCATTTGATAAGTCAATTTGGTTAATAGGGCTTTCAGCAAGAACATTGAAAGGAAGAGCTGTTGAAAATAGAACGCCAGCCGTTACAATTCCCGTAACAAAACGATTTTTCTTTTTCATTTATAAGCCTCCGATAATTTGTATTTTTTAATAGAGAAAAAATAAGATTATTTCTCTTCACCTTTTGTTTGTTCTGCATTGAATGTCCAGTTTAGTTGTAAAGAATCACCTTGAAACTTATTTTGATCTTGGTCATTATCTTCAAATGAGAATAGAACGTGTAAGTAATCCGTTTCACCAGATTTAATACCATCTATTAAGTTATGACGTTCTAGAGAAGTAGCTACATCCTCAGGCTTCATAGTTTTTAGTTCTGATAGTTTTGTTTCCCATAAAACCTCGTGATTATCATTTGGATTAGATGGCTTACCATCGTTAACTAGAAACTTTACGACGATATGTTCACCTAAATCTTCACCAGCATTGTTTTGCTTTGCATCTGTAACTTCATAGGATGTTTCGAGTGATACTTTTGCAATATCCAATGTTCCTTTGTTTTCAAGCTTGAAATTTCTTTCAATAAAATCACCAGGCTTTAAATCTTTCACATCAACGATTACACTTGGATTAAGAGAAAGGTCTAGTGTTCCAGCTTGAAATGAATTATTCGATGTTTCAGAATCACTGAAATAGGCGAATACACCACCGAATGTAAGGGATAAGCCAAGTGTGGCTGTGACAACTCCCATTCCTACTTTTTGTTTTAATGACATAAGAAAGCCCCCTAGTTTAAATTTTCATCAAACGTTCGCATGGAATATGAATAGAGTAAACATAGCATTTCAGTATGAATTATATTGGCGAAGGATTGATGTTCTTTATTGAGAACAAGTATATGCTTATGAATTTTCCATTCCAAGAAAATTGCGACAAAAAAATGTTGAGAAACATTTTTTTATGACAGATTATTTTGTTACGATTTTAAGTGATAACTAGCGAGTAAAATAGGATAAATCTAATGAAATAAAGGTTGAGAAATAAATAATAGGATGAAAGACTAGTAGGAAATGAAGCGTTTGCAATGAATATTCGTCAAAATTCGATATTTTACACAGTAAATTTGAATATTTTAAGCGAAATTAAAGAAAAAAACGAATATTTTTTAAAAAATAACAAGGATATTTCAGTTTTTCGCAGAAATGATAAAGAGTAAAAAATTTCTGTCATCTTAGTGAGGTGAACATATTGGATGTAATAAATTGTGAAGAAGTGAAACGAGATGAGTTTCATACAGAAAAGTACTATGACAGTTATAACATCTTTGGGGCACATATTGTGACGGAAGATGGGATGCGAGGTGTACGATTTACAGTATGGGCTCCTCATGCGAAAGCAATGAGTGTTGTTGGAGATTTTAATGAATGGGATTATGAGCAACATAAGATGCTACAAGTGACAGAAGAGGGGATTTGGTCCTTGTTTGTACCGCATATTGCAGAGAATGAGATATACAAGTATGCGATTGAAACGATGGACGGTTCCGTTATTTTAAAAGCAGATCCTTATGCAGTATATGCAGAAGTAAGACCAAATACGGCATCTGTAGTTTTTGATATAGAGGGATATGAATGGAATGATAAAAACTGGATTCGTAAGAGAAAGAAAAAATCGATTTATAAAGAAGCGATGACAGTTTATGAATTACATTTCGGTTCTTGGAAAAAGAAAGAAGATGGCGCTCTGTATTCTTACAGAGAAATGGCAGAGGAGCTCATTCCGTATGTGGTGGAACATCAATTTACACATATTGAAATTATGCCGCTTGTTGAGCATCCATATGATCGTTCTTGGGGATATCAAGGAACAGGATATTATGCAGCGACAAGTAGATTCGGCACGCCACATGATTTGATGTATTTTGTCGATGAATGTCATAAATATGGAATCGGTGTCATTTTAGATTGGGTGCCGGGGCATTTTTGTAAAGATGCTCACGGTTTATATTTGTTTGATGGGACACCGACTTATGAATATAAAGATATAGATGTACAAGAAAACCTGGTATGGGGAACTGTTAATTTTGATTTAGGGAAGAGAGAAGTACGTAATTTCTTAATTTCAAATGCATTATTTTGGATGAAGTATTTCCATATTGATGGTTTCAGGGTAGATGCAGTTGCGAATATGCTGTACTGGAATAAAGAAGGAAAAGAGCAAAGTAATGAACACGCTGTTTCTTTCTTAAGAGAGTTAAATGAAGCTGTGTTTGCAGAAGATGAAGAGTTTCTTATGACAGCAGAAGATTCAACAGCTTGGCCGCTTGTAACAGCTCCAACATACGAGGGTGGACTTGGATTCAATTATAAATGGAATATGGGTTGGATGAATGACGTGCTGAAATATATGGAATGTGCACCAGAGTACCGGAAATACATTCATGAGAAAATGACATTCTCTTTACTATATGCTCACTCTGAAAACTTCATATTGCCACTTTCTCATGATGAAGTCGTTCATGGGAAAAAGTCGTTATTAAATAAAATGCCAGGAGAGTACTGGGATAAGTTCGCCCAACTTCGTTTATTATATGGATATTTCTTTACTCATCCAGGTAAGAAATTACTCTTTATGGGTGGAGAATTTGGCCAATTTGATGAGTGGAAAGATCTTGAAGATTTGGATTGGAATTTACATGATTTTGAAATGCATCGTAATATGCATGATTACTTTAAAGAGCTCATAGCATTGTATAAGCGTTCAAAACCACTTTGGCAGTTAGATCACTCGCCTGAAGGGTTTCAGTGGATTGATGCTAATAATAATGAGCAAAGTATTTTCTCGTTTATTCGCCAAGGGGATAAGCAAGAAGATGCGTTAGTTGTCGTATGTAATTTTACGAAAGCTACATATGAAAACTATAAAGTAGGTGTACCAGATTTCGAGTATTATAACGAAATTTTAAACAGTGATGCTGAGCAATATGGCGGATCGGGGCAAGTGAATAAGAAACGTCTCAAGGCGGTTCTAGAACCGTATCATAATCAAGCGGCACATGTAGAAATTACAATTCCACCATTTGGCGTATCCATATTACGACCAGTGAAGACGAGAAAGGGGAGCAAAAAACAAGATGGCTCAAAAACAAAAGTGCGTAGCGATGTTACTAGCAGGGGGAAAAGGTAGTCGTTTAAGTGCATTAACAAAAAATTTAGCTAAGCCAGCTGTTCCATTTGGTGGTAAATATCGCATTATTGATTTTACGTTAAGTAACTGCGCAAACTCCGGTATTGAAACGGTGGGAATTTTAACACAATATCAACCGCTAGAACTTCATAATTATATTGGAATCGGAAATGCTTGGGATCTTGATCGTGTAAACGGTGGAGTCACTGTGTTACCTCCCTATGCGGAGTCTTCAGGGGTGAAGTGGTATACAGGTACGGCAAGTGCTATTTATCAAAACCTAAACTATTTAAGTCAGTACGAACCAGAATATGTCCTTATTTTATCAGGCGATCATATTTATAAAATGGATTACAGTAAAATGCTAGATTACCATATTGAGAAAGAAGCAGATGTTTCAATTTCTGTTATTGAGGTGCCTTGGGATGAAGCAAGTCGCTTTGGCATCATGAATACAAATGAAGAGATGGAAGTTGTTGAATTTGAGGAGAAACCGCAATTTCCAAGAAGTAATCTTGCATCAATGGGAATTTATATTTTTAACTGGGCTATTTTAAAAGAATATTTAGAGATGGATGCAAGAAATCCTGAATCTAGTAATGACTTCGGAAAAGATGTACTTCCACTTTTATTAGATGAAGGGAAGAAGTTGATGGCGTATCCGTTTGAAGGATATTGGAAAGATGTTGGAACGGTGAAAAGCTTATGGGAAGCGAATATGGATTTACTTCGTGATGAAACATCGTTGAACTTGAACGATCGTAATTGGCGCATTTATTCTGTGAATCCAAATGAGCCACCTCAATATATTGCGGAACAGGCAAAAGTAGAGGAATCACTTATTAATGAAGGATGCGTCATTGAAGGGGACGTGAAGCATTCTGTTTTATTCCAAGGAGTAACGGTAGAAGAAGGTAGTATGGTAATCGATTCTGTCGTTATGCCTGGGGCAAAGATTGGTAAAAACGTTGTGATTGAAAGAGCGATTGTTGGATCAGAAATGGTTATTGAAGATGGGACAATAATTCGCCCAGAAAAAAATGTTGACGATGTAGTACTAATTGCTGAAGGAAAATAGAAAAGGGGGATGAAATGAATGGGAGAAAAAATGTTAGGAATTATTAATGCAACGGGAAGTTTTCCTTCCTTAAAGAAAGTAACAGGGCATCGTTCATTAGCGGCGTTACCGTTTGGAGGCCGTTACCGACTCATTGATTTCATGCTTTCAAATATGGTGAATTCTAATATTCATAGCGTGGCGGTTTTTACAAGTCATAAAAATCGTTCTTTAATGGATCATGTCGGTTCAGGAAAACAGTGGGATTTAGATAGAAAGCGTGATGGCCTGTTTTTATTCCCACCGAATTGCCAATGTGATCATGACGAATTTGGATCTTTTGCACATTTTAGAAGACATATTGATTATTTTCTAAGAAGCAGAGAAGAGTATGTTGTTATTACGAATAGCCATCTTGTAACAGCGTTAAATTTTCAAGCGGTGCTAAAGCGACATATACATACGTCTGCAGATATTACTGAAGTTTGTCATGAAGGGGTTTCGCTTCAAACATATGTGTTAAAGAAACAATTATTGCTAGATTTATTTGAGACATATAAAGATGTGGAGCAATATAGTTTATTTGATGTAGTGAGAGAAAAGCGCGGAAAATCACTGCATATTGCTACGTATGAGCATACAGGATATGTAGCCATTATTGATTCGATTGAAAGTTACTATAAACATAGCTTAGAAATTTTGCAGCCTGCTATTTGGAAGCAATTATTTAAGAAAGAAGCACCGATTTTTACGAAAGTAAAAGATGAACCACCAACTCGTTATCTGAAGGGTGCAACCGTGAAAAATACAATGATTGCAAACGGCAGTATTATTGAAGGTGAAGTGGAAAATAGTGTTGTCTCCCGTTCTGTTAAAATTGGAAAAGGTTCAATTGTTCGTAATAGTATTATTATGCAAAAGAGCCAAATTGGAGATAATTGTATAATAGACGGTGTTATTATTGATAAAGATGTGAAACTTGGCGACGGTGTAGTTTTAAAAGGAAGTGCTGATGAGCCATATGTTGTAGAAAAAGGTAGTGTACAAAATAGTACAATCAATAGTTATTCGTAAATAGCAGGTACATAATTAGTGGGGGATTTAGAAAACCCCCACTAATTATGGTTTTACTCTACATGAAAACTTGAAGGGAGGAAGCTGTAAGAAGAGCGATTTATGATGTATACGCTTTTCGTGCAGTGGAACAACAGGTGAATATTTTATTTGCAGTATCAGAATGTGTACCATTTATTAAATCCGGAGGTCTAGCTGATGTAGCAGGAGCGCTCCCAAAAGAATTAAAAAAATTAGGAGTGAATGTTCGCATTATACTTCCGAACTACAGTCTTATCCCGAAAGAGCTAAGAGAAGGATGTACGCTTCATAAAGTAATTAACGTTCCTCTTGGATGGAGAAACCAATATTGCGGGATTTTAAAAGGTGAGCAGGATGGGATTACGTATTACTTAATAGATAATGAATATTATTTTAAGAGAGATTCTCTATATGGTCATTATGATGATGGGGAGCGTTTTTCTTATTTTTCAAAAGCAGTTTTAGAGTGTATTCCGCATCTTGATTTCGAAGTAGATGTTCTTCATAGCCATGATTGGCACACAGCTATGGTTAATTTCTTGCTTCGTGAAAAGTATCAAGATAACCCGTTATATGAGCATATTAAAACAGTATATACGATTCATAACTTGCAGTTCCAAGGTGTATTTCCTCCTGAAGTGATGTACGACTTACTGGAGCTTGGTCATGAATATTTTCATAGTGAACAGCTTGAGTTTTATGGAAACGTGAACTTTATGAAAGGCGGTATTATCGCATCTGACCAAATTACAGCGGTTAGCCCGACATATAAAGAAGAGATTCAATATGAGTTTTTCGGTGAGAAGTTAGATGGATTGTTACGAAAGAATAACGATAAGCTTAGTGGCATTGTAAATGGAATTGATACGAGCGTATATAATCCAGAAACAGATTCGTATATTACTGCTCAGTATAGTGCAGAGTCATTAGATGGAAAGAATGAAAATAAACGTGCATTGCAGCGTTATTTTGGTTTGCCAGAAAAAGAAGATACTCCAGTTATTTCGATGGTAACACGATTAACGAAGCAAAAGGGGCTTGATCTAGTACGTACTGTATTCCGTGAAATAATGGAAGAAGATGTACAATGTATTATTTTAGGATCAGGAGATTCTGAATACGAGCAGTTCTTTGAATGGATGGCATACGAGTATCCAGAAAAGATAAAAGTATATATCGGATTTAATGAAGAGTTAGCGCACCAAGTATATGCGGGAAGCGATTTGTTTTTAATGCCATCGCTGTTTGAACCGTGTGGCCTTGGACAACTTATTGCACTAGCATATGGTACGATTCCAATTGTAAGAGAAACAGGTGGATTAAATGATACTGTACATTCTTACGATGAAGAAACTGGAATTGGAAATGGCTTTAGCTTTACGAACTTTAATGCACATGACATGTTACATACAGTTCTTCGTGCAATTGAGTTTTATCAAGATAAACCGGTATGGGATAGGCTTGTAAAGCAAGCGATGACTGAAGATTATAGCTGGGGGAAATCGGCTCTTGCGTACAAGAAATTGTATAAAAGTCTCATGGAATAACATTGAGGTGGTGAATAAATGTTTACTCATGTTGAAAGTTTCAAATCCGCTTTTCTAGAAAAATTAGAAACGATGTATGGGAAAAGTTTCAAAGATTCTACAACTCGTGATCAGTATAATACGCTTGGTCATATGGTACGTGAGTATATGAATAGTCAATGGATTGCAACGAATGAAAGTTATCGGTCCGGAGACCAAAAGCAAATGTATTACTTATCCATTGAATTTTTACTTGGGCGTTTGCTTGGAAGTAACATATTAAACTTAGGTATCAGGGATGTATGTGAAAAGGGGCTTTCTGAACTTGGAATTTCTTTGCACGAGTTAGAAGAGGTTGAAGCAGATGCAGGACTTGGAAATGGTGGGCTTGGACGATTAGCAGCCTGTTTTCTCGACTCGCTTGCTTCTTTAAACTTACCAGGACATGGCTGTGGTATTCGTTATAAGCATGGCCTGTTTGATCAAAAAATTGTTGATGGCTATCAAGTAGAATTTCCAGAACAGTGGCTTCTTCATGAAAATGTTTGGGAAGTAAGAAGGTATGATCAAGCTGTAGAAGTAAGTTATTTCGGAAACGTTGAACCGCTAGAAATTGATGGGCGTTTAGAGTTCAGGCATACAAATGCAGAAGTTATTATGGCAGTACCATACGACGTACCAGTTATAGGGTATGAAACAAGTACTGTAAACACGCTCAGACTTTGGAATGCGGAGCCAGTTCCTTTCCCGCAAAATTGTAAAGATATTTTGAAATATAAGCGTGAAACAGAGGCTGTATCGGAGTTTTTATATCCAGATGATACGCATGATGAGGGGAAAATACTTCGTTTGAAACAACAATATTTCCTCGTATCAGCAAGTTTGCAAAATATCGTTCGTATGCATAGGGAGAGACACGGTAGTCTTCGTCAGTTACATGAAAAAATCGCGATTCATATAAACGATACGCATCCGGTTCTAGCAATTCCAGAACTTATGCGTATTTTATTAGACGAAGAAAAATTGACATGGGAAGAAGCTTGGCACATAACAACGCAGACGATTTCCTATACGAATCATACGACGTTATCAGAAGCGCTTGAGAAATGGCCAATTCACATTTTTAAACCGTTATTACCGAGAATTTATATGATTATTGAAGAAATTAATGAACGTTTCTGTCATGAGCTTTGGGACCGTTATACGTACGATTGGAAGCGTATTGAGGACATGGCCATTATTGCGCATGACCTTGTGAAAATGGCTCATTTAGCGATTGTTGGTAGCCATAGCGTTAATGGTGTAGCGAAAATCCACACAGAAATTTTAAAGCAGCGTGAAATGCGATTGTTCTATGAATTTTATCCAGATAAGTTTAATAATAAAACGAATGGAATTGCTCATAGGCGCTGGCTAATGAAGGCGAATCCGCAGCTGACGAATCTTATTTCGGAAGCGATTGGAACAGAGTGGAAGAAAGAACCGATTAAGCTTCAAGCGCTGCAAACATTTCACCACGATGTTAGTTTCCAAGAAATGCTTGCAGGGGTAAAACAAGAGCGTAAGATTATTTTAGCGGAGCGCATTCATAATAAAATGGGGATCACGATTGATCCAAATTCTATTTTTGATGTGCAAGTGAAAAGACTACATGCCTATAAACGACAATTATTAAATGTTCTTCATATTTTATACTTATATAACCGTTTAAAAGAGGATACTAGTTTTTCATTTTACCCGCGTACTTTTATTTTTGGAGCGAAAGCATCACCTGGTTATTATTATGCGAAGAAAATTATTAAATTAATAAATGAGCTTGCAAGAAAAGTAAATAATGATCCGTACGTAAGTCAGTTTATGAAAGTTATCTTTCTAGAAAACTACCGAGTTTCTTTAGCTGAAGATATATTCCCGGCGGCAGATGTAAGTGAACAAATTTCAACTGCGAGTAAAGAAGCATCGGGAACAGGTAACATGAAATTCATGATGAATGGTGCAATCACACTCGGAACGTTAGATGGGGCTAATATTGAAATAAAAGACCGGGTCGGTGATGATGCCTGCTTCATTTTTGGCTTAACGGCAGATGAGGTTCTTCATTACTATCAAAATGGTGGATATCGTGCAAGTGATTATTATCACCATAATATGCACATTAAAAAAGTAGTAGATCAGTTAACGAATGGTTTCTTTGCACAATCGGGAGCTGAATTTGAAGCGATTTATGATTCTCTCGTTATTCAAAACGATGAGTACTTCGTTCTTCGAGATTTTAGCCCATATGCTGAAAGACAAGAAGCTGTCGGAAGGGCCTATGAAAATAGGCAGAAATGGCTGGAAATGTCGATTTTGAACATTGCACAATCTGGGCATTTTGCGAGTGATCGAACAATTTTGCAGTACAGTAATGAAATTTGGGGAATTGGTAATACTGTTAAACTGTTTTAGATAAAAGCCCCTTTTGAAGGGGCTTTTATTTATTCACCTTTAAATCAGGAATACGATTGCTTAGAAAAATAAAACGGGCTTAATGAGATTAAGCTCGTTTTACTTATTTTGCTTAAGAAAGAAATGGGATAGTGGTATATATTATACCTGTTCCACCATATTCCCCTGTCGCAAAGTATGAAAATGTAAAGAAACCTGTAAACGAAAAAATTATTATAAGAAAAAGTGCAAAGAAAAATTTTAGCATGTAAGGTCCCCTCATCCGAAAGTCATTTCATAGATTATTATAGTATACAAATATTAAATTTCCAATTGTTTACTGGTTAAAAATGAGAAGTCAGACATGTTTTGTATGTTGTAATGGAATGATTATTTATAATGGATTTTGTATTTTTCGTAAATGTCATGTTGTGATGAACGTGTGCATATTCCCAATCGCGATCATTAAAATTTATGTTTCGGGGAGGGAGAAGTGGAACGACATCGAATAAGTTGACGAAACGAAAGCTACTAGCTACTTGCAGTTTATAATAATTTCGAAAGGCGATATCTCCAACTTTTGGAGAGGCGAATGTATAAAGACCGTACTGTGAGAAGGCAGTATTTATACGTGCATCTAGTATGTGTAATGTAGCGAGTGCCCCTCCTAAGCTATGACCTGTTGCAAGAAGTTTCTTATGGGCTGGCAATGATACGAGCATATCCATAATCGAATCTCGGCAAGATTCATAAATAGAAAGGAAGCCGTTATGGACATTTCCACTGTTTAAAGCATATGGGTATGGCCTTTGGTTGACGAGTGAATCGATAATCCAGTCTGTATCTGTTTGTGTGCCCCTAAAAGCTACAATAATTGTATCTTCAGATTCTAATATGAACCCAAACCATTCCATCGTTTGAATCGCTTTCCCTTGAAAGCCTTGTACATATTGGAATCCATCAGGTATTTCAAAAATCCCATTTTGTTTATATTGTTCATACGTTAGATCGCAGCAAGATGCTAATAATATGGCAGTATCTTTATCAAAGGATAAAGGAGTACGCATCAAGAAAGCCCTCCTTAAGAAAAGGTATAGTTCAATATATGCAGTGAGGAACTTGATTCATTCTTTTTGAAAAAAGGCTTGAACCTACAGTTACGTGAGGGAGTATGATTTTTGTAAACATATTGTTAGGAGGAGTGTAGGATGAGCAAAAAGGAAGGCTATTCAATTGGTGAGTTTTCAAAGAGAACAGGCACATCAATACGGACACTACAATATTACGATGAAATTGGATTGCTTAAACCTGAAAAAAATATAAGTTCAGGACACCGTGTATATAAAGATAAAGATATATTAGCGCTCCAAAAAATAGTGAGTCTTAAAGTATTAGGATATAGTTTAGAAGAAATTCGTGTCATGCTCAATGTGAAAAGTTTGAATATAAGCTTAAAAGAAACATTACAAAATCAAAGGGTAGCTTTTGAAGAAAAGAAAAAACAACTTGAAGTTTCGATAAAGGCGATTGAACGAACAATGGTATGCCTTAAGGAAGATGAAGAGGTAGATAGTAACATATTAATGAGCTTAATTAATAGTATCCAAAAAGAAAACGAACAACGTTTATGGCTTGAAGAATATGTATCAAAAGAAGTGGCTGATGGATTATATAATAAGCCGGAAGAAGAGGGCATAGCACTTGATAAAGAGTTTGTGCGTTTAGCAAAAGAAGTAAAAAGGCTATTTGGAAAACATGTTGATGATCCAGAAGTACAAACGCTTGTAGATCAGCATATGAAGGCAACCCTTAAGTATGTCGGAGAAGGAACGATGTATTCTTTAAGTGAAGAAGTAGATGATATAGAAGAACAATATAATAAGATGATGCCCTCTCCTTATACAGTGGAAGAAGAGTTATGGCTTAATGAAGCGATGGAATGTTATATGGTTAAAAATGGTTTGTATAGTCCACCTAAATAAAAAAGCCGATTTCTATCTCAAGGAATTGACTTTTTTAGTTATACTTAATGAACTAACGCATGCGTTAGTTCATTAAGTAAGAGGTTTGAAAAAATAGCCTGTATATATTTGAACGATGAATAACTTACCTATTTTCTTGTATTTGTTTGCACCATATACAGAAAATTAGGGAAAACGTAACATATTATTTATCTGTTTGTTTTTGCTTCTTTTTCAAATACTCCGCACGCAATTTTTCAAGTTGCTGCTTTTTATCAAATTTGGCAGGCGTCTGTTTTTCATGAAACTTTGCCACAGCTACCTGACTTTTGTAATCCAATTGATATTTTCCCACTTTGTTCACCTACTTTTCTTGTCTTTAAAGAAAATTTATTTAACAAATATAATATACCTTATTTTACTGAAGTAAACCTTATTAATTTATTAGTTGCAAAGTCTTTTTACTACTTGTTTAAAAAAATCTACACCCCAAATATTTTTCTCCAAAAAATCATCCCTTGTTATTAATTTTTCTACTTATATCTATCTTGATCCAAATGTTTCCTTATCAAACTACCCTGCCCCGTTAGTTTAAGGCAGATTTTATCTAAATAATGCGGGGTGAACCAAAATGGAGAAAAAACGAGGACAGCATTATGTCTGGACATATTATCTAACCTCATGGACTGATGATTCGGAAAATTTATTTCGGAATTCTTCACCTAGTATGTGTAACTTCTCAACCAACTTGTTGTTGTTTGTAGGCGAAAATTAAAACACCCTTTCATGTAGTACTATGAAAGGGTGTTTTAATTTTATTCATTCTCTTAAGTTGATGGCTATGGCCCCAGAAGGACACTATTTATTCTTTCCCATCTAAAAGGCGACCAAGTCCGCCTAAAACGCTGCCTTCACCGCTGCTTTGAGCTGCTGGGCTTGTAAGGCGCGCTGCTAAGCGACTAAGTGTTAAAGACTGAATCCAAACAGTTCCAGGACCTTCTAACGTTGCGAAGAATAAACCTTCACCGCCAAATAGAGCTGTTTTTACTTTTCCAACGAATTCAACATCATAGTTAACGTCTTTTGTCATTGCAACGAGACAACCTGTATCAATGCGAAGTTTTTCACCAGGTTTCAATTCACGTTTATATACTGTTCCACCTGCGTGCATGAAAGCAAGTCCGTCACCTTCAAGTTTCTGCATGATGAAACCTTCACCACCGAAGAAACCAGTTCCAATTTTCTTTGTAAACTCGATTCCGATAGAAACACCTTTTGCGGCACAAAGAAATGCGTCTTTTTGACAAACGACTTTTCCTTGATACTCTGTTAAATCAACAGGAATAATTTTTCCTGGATACGGAGAGGCGAATGATACGTGGCGTTTGCCATGATCTGTATTTGTAAATACAGTCATAAACATGCTTTCACCTGTAACGAGACGTTTACCAGCGCCCATTAATTTTCCAAATAAGCCGCCAGATGGTCCTGAACCATCGCCGAAGATTGTTTCCATTTCAATATGATCTTCCATCATCATCATTGCGCCAGCTTCAGCGATAACGCTTTCTTCTGGGTCCAATTCAATTTCAACGAACTGCATATCATCGCCATATAATTTATATTCGATTTCATGTGCCTTCATTTTCTTCACCTCAATGTAATAGATAATCATATTGTACAGAATTTAAAGAGATTAGAAAACTACAGTTTTGTTAATTTTCAAATAAAAGTAAAGTAGAATAGGAATTTATGGTTATACTAGGATTATAAAAAACGCTGGAGTGAAAGTGTTCTCATTTGACGTTTTGGATTGAGCGTGATATAGTGAAGTCACTATTGAGCTACATAATGTGGTACGGAAATAAAGCACGTTGAATTAAAGGCTGTAAGCTTGTTATACATTCATGTCCTTTATATCCACCTTTTCATGTGGATTCATAGTTTCATTTTTATTTAGGAGGTACATGACATGCAAACAGGTAAAGTTAAATGGTTTAACGGCGAAAAAGGTTTCGGTTTCATCGAAGTTGAAGGCGGAGAAGACGTATTCGTACATTTCTCAGCTATTCAAGGCGACGGATTCAAAACTTTAGAAGAAGGTCAAGAAGTTTCTTTCGAAATCGTTGAAGGCAACCGCGGACCACAAGCAGCTAACGTTACAAAAAACTAATTAGCTAACGATAAAAAGCATTCCGAATTTCGGAATGCTTTTTTTATTCTTTGGAGCTAGATTCATTTGAAGATAATTCACCTTTAAAAGTACGTTCTTCAAAGTCATCAAGCATTTGCTCATATTCTTCATGTTCCTCTGTAGCGAAAACTTGTGGGTTTTTGCCATACATATCCGTACCAATAAAGTTTTCAAAATCCTCAACGAAGCCTACATTCTCTTCACTATTTACGTACATGCCATTATAGTTTTTTGAATCTTGTCTTTCTAAATCAGATGGAGTTTCAGACGTTCCGTAATTTGCAACGTCTTGCCATGCATCTTCAGCATCGTACTCTACAGAATGATCTTCGTCGTGCTTATGAAACGAAGGAGCCAACACCTCTTCTTCAACTGGTCGTGTGTTTATATCCAATTTATTTGTAGTGTGCTGTATACACGTTGTAGCAGTCGGCATTGCTTCTAATCTTTCGAACGGAATTTCCTCACCAGACACTTCGCAAATACCGTACGTACCAGCCTCGATTTTTTGCAGGGCATGTTTCGTATCTTCTAGTTGTTTATGCCAAAATTCGATGAGCCCGAAATCTTTCTCACGTTCGTACAATTCTGTAGCCATATCACCTGGATGGTTGTCATAGCTAGACAATTCTCCCACTGAATCACGTTCAGAAGCACGATCTGCATTCTCATGAGTTTGTATTGTTTGTTCAACTTCTTGCTGTTGTTTTTCTAAAATAGATTTAAATTGATTTATTTGTTGTGGAGTTAACATAGTCGTCCACCTTCCTACAATTCGGTTTCTTTACATAGTATGAGCGTTGGAGGTGGGAATTATGAGATGAATTTCAGCTTAGAAGTTGGTATATAAAAAAAGGAGCTGCGTAAGCAGCTCCTTTCTATCCCGCTATTTGCGGGCAGTAAAACTCCTACCTTAAAATTTGGCTGGAGCAAAGAAGTTAGGTGGGATTCGGACTGCCCGTAAACGCCCGATTGGTGAGGGCTAATAATCAGTGGGAGATGAACAAAACCCCCACTGATTAAAGTTTCACTTTATAGGAAGTATCCAAGCAATAATCCAATTCCCATTAGGAGACCGAAAATTGTATTTGTTTTTGCTGTTGCAATCATTGCAGGTACCATTTCCATTGGAATGCTTTTGCCGATAAAGCCTTTCGTCGCTTTAAATGCTTTCGGTGCACTTAAGAATACGATAAGCATCCATGGTGATACGATGTTAACGATGATTAATGCGATTGTCCAAATGTAGGATACGATGAACATAGAGGCAAGTACACCAACGGCTCTTTCGCGTCCAACGAGAATTGCTAACGTTTTACGGCCGTTTTCTTTATCGCCATCCAAGTCACGAATGTTATTAGCTAGTAAAATGGCACCAATTAAAATGGAGCTTGGAATAGATAGTAAAATGACTTCTGATGTTACAGTTCCAGTTTGAATAAAGAATGAAATCCCAATAATAATGACACCCATAAATAATCCTGCTGTTAATTCTCCAAATGGTGTATACGCAATTGGAATTGGTCCACCTGTATAAAGGTAAGCAACGGTCATACAAACAAGACCGATTGCAGCAAGCCACCAGCTAGAATTCATACAAATATAAACACCTAATAGTATTGCGATGCCGAAAAATCCAAATGCTAAGTTAAGTACTGTTTTAGGTTGAATGCCATCGCGAACGATAGCGCCGCCGATACCAACTGAACCTTCGTGATCGAGCCCTCTTTTATAATCAAAGTATTCATTAAACATGTTTGTTGCTGCTTGAATGAGAAGACAAGCAAGAAGCATTATAAGGAAAAGAGGGAGATGTATTTGATTTATACCTCCGACCTGCATCGCATACGCTGTTCCGATGAAAACAGGAACGAAAGCTGCTGTTAATGTATGGGGACGTAATAAACTCCACCAAATGCGCCAGCCTGTTTGTTTACTTGGCTTTGGCGCCGTAGGAGAGGAATTCGTTTCGACGTTCATTTCCATGTTGAATCCTCCTTAGGTCACATATTGTACACAATTAAGTGTAGAAAAAGCATCATTTAGTGTCAACGTTTATTTTCTAGGAAGAGAAGGTGAATTTCTCAGAAATGCTAAACGTTGACAGGCCTTTCGTTTGAGGTGTATCTTAAAATCAAGCGTAATTATGACTATTTTTCGCCCATAGGGGGGAGACAATTGTGATTCAAACGAAACAAAAAGGCTTACAAGAAGTTTTTGTTGCAGCCATTAAGCGTGCGACTGATGAAAAAATATTAGTTAGTTTTGTAAAACAAATAGATTGGGTGGATCCACTTCTGTTTTATGCAGCAGGAAAAAGGATTGCATTCGAAAATAGATGTTATTTTGCAGACCCAGCTCAGCATGTAATATTTGCTGGAATTGGCTCTGTTTTCACTATAGTAAATTCTTCTCACAAACGCTTTCAAACTGCTCGTGACGAGTGGGATAAAGTAAAAGAGAAAGCATTTGTGCAAAGAGAAGGATACGAATTTGGAACAGGTCCTCTTTTATTTGGTGGATTTTCATTTGACCAAGAAAAAGAAAAAACAGATCTTTGGAAAGAATTTGATGATACCACATTTTCACTACCAGCATTTTTATTAACTGTAAAAAATGAAAAAGCGTGGTTAACCATTAATAAGTTCGTTTCAGCTGAAGATTGCGCAGAAACTCTTTCTAACGAAATTATTTCTTTAGAAGAGAGAATTTTACAAGAAAGTAAATGTGCACTAGAAGGAGACAAACTAACAACTACTTCGAAAGTTGAAGTTGATCCGAAGGGCTGGATGAATGCGATTGGAAAAGTGCAGGATGAAATGAAGCAAGGGAACGTGCAGAAGGTTGTATTAGCAAGGGAGCTAAAATTGACGATGGATCAGCATATTGATTCCGCTCTTGCTTTAGAAGCGCTTCGCATTGGGCAACCGGATTGTTACGTATTTTCTTTTGATTATAAAGGAGCATGCTTCTTAGGGGCGACACCTGAGCGATTGATTCGAAAAGAAGGCGAGAAGTTTACATCGATGTGCCTTGCGGGTTCAATTGGTCATGGTAATTCTATAGAAGAAAGTAAACAAAATGGTGAGACGCTTCTTCATGATGAAAAGAATTTGGCTGAACACGGTTATGTAGTTAATATGATTCGAGGTGTGCTAAGTGAGCATTGTGAATCTGTTAATATTCCGGAGAGCCCAGGCTTATTAACGACGAAAAACTTAATCCATTTATATACACCAGTAGAAGCGAAAGGTGATACAAGTCTTTTAGCGATGGTAGAAGAATTGCATCCAACGCCAGCTCTTGGTGGTACACCTCGTCATGAGGCATTGAAATTAATCCGTGAGGTAGAGCTTTTAGATAGAGGATTGTATGGTGCACCAATTGGCTTTATAGATGATGAAGGAAATGGTGAATTTGCGGTTGCACTTCGCTGCGGATTATTAAATGGCGAGAAAGCATCCTTATTTGCCGGCTGCGGTATCGTAATTGATTCAGTAGCCCAGCTTGAATATGAAGAAACAAGTTTGAAGTTTAGACCGATGCTTGGTGCCTTGGAGGAATTAATGAAATGAACAATCATATAGAAGCATTATCATATTATTTAGGCGCGTTCGTGGATGAACTGACGCGTCTAAATGTATGTGATGTTGTCATTAGTCCTGGCTCACGGTCAACGCCGATTGCCTTACTAATGGAACAACATGAAGGAATGAAAACATATTTACATGTAGACGAAAGATCAGCAGGATTTTTTGCGCTTGGTATTGCAAAAGCAAAAAAACGTCCTGTTGCACTATTATGTACGTCAGGAACGGCAGCAGCGAACTATTATCCAGCTGTATGTGAAGCTTTTCATTCACGAGTGCCGCTTATCGTGTTAACGGCAGATAGACCGCATGAATTAAGAGATGTGGGTGCACCACAGGCGATGAATCAGTTTAATTTATACGGTACTTTTGTGAAGCAATTTACAGAGATGGCACTTCCAGAAGCGAGTGAAGCGATGTATCATTACGCTCGCATGACGACGCAGCGTGTGATAGCAAGTGCCTGTTTAGCGCCGCAAGGACCTGTTCATCTTAATTTTCCAGTTCGCGAGCCGCTTATACCGGATTTCTCATTAGAAAGTTTATGGGATAAAGGGCGTGGTGAATATACAGGAGTAGTTCAGCAAGGGAACGTGACGATGCCGAGTGAATATGTAGATTCTCTTGTAGGGCGCCTTTCACATATGGAAAAGGGGCTTATTATTTGTGGAGACGACAGTCATCCAGAAATCGCAAAAGTTGTTATGAAAGTAGCTGAGAAAACAGGGTATCCAATTTTAGCAGATCCACTTTCTAACATTCGTAGTGGTAATCATGATAAAACGATGGTTATAGATTGTTACGATACATTTTTACGAAATGAACTGTTAAAGGAAACGTGGAAACCAGAAGTTATTATACGCTTTGGTGGAATGCCTGTTTCTAAAGCATTAACGCAGTTCATCAAAAAACAAACGAAAGCAGTTCATATCGTTGTTGATGAATCCGGTCAATGGAGAGATCCAGCTCTTGTTGCGACAGAAGTTGTACAAGCAAGTGATGTTGATTTTTGTAGGACATTAATAGAGAGAATGCCAGTTATGAAAACGAATGATTGGTCCAGAATGTGGAAACATATAAACGAGAAAACGAAGGAAGCGCTTCGTGAAATGGAAACATATGAAACTGCATTTGAAGGAAAAGTCATTACGGATATTGTTCGTGTATTACCAGAAGGCGCAACGTTATTTGCGAGTAATAGTATGCCAATTCGCGATACAGATTCATTTTTCTTCACATCGGATAAAAATATTCAAGTGATGGCAAACCGTGGTGTAAATGGTATTGATGGAATCATTTCAACAGCTTTAGGAGCGAGTATTATTTGTGATCCGCTCGTATTAGTGATTGGTGACTTATCATTTTATCACGATTTAAACGGGTTATTGGCCGCAAAGTTACATGAGTTAAATATAACGATTGTTGTTGTAAATAATGATGGCGGAGGTATTTTCTCATTCTTACCACAATATGAGAAAAAGGAACATTTCGAATCCTTATTTGGAACACCAATTGGACTTGATTATGAGCATGTTGTCAAAATGTACGGTGGTTCATTTAGCCGTGTAAATGGATGGGAAGACTTCCGAGAAGAAGTACAAACTGGAACGACAGCGAAAGGATTACACGTTGTGGAAATTTGTACGAATCGCGAAGAAAACTTGAAATTACATCGTGAATTATGGGCGAAAACAATAGACGTTATCACTACATCTTTGCAAGGTGAATCAAAATGAAAGTAACGCTGCAAGGTGTATCGTGTGAATATGAAGTAGTCGGAAGCGGAGAACCACTTCTACTTCTTCATGGTTTTACGGGAAGCATGGAAACGTGGCGTTCTTTTATTCCTTCTTGGAGTGAGCAATTTCAAGTTATTTTAGTAGACATTGTTGGGCATGGAAAAACGGAAAGTCCTGAAGATGTGACTCATTATGATATTCGAAATGCGGCGCTACAAATGAAAGAACTACTAGATTATCTTCATATTGAAAAAGTACACATACTTGGCTATTCAATGGGCGGTAGATTGGCGATTACGATGGCATGTCTATATCCAGAGTATGTACATTCTCTTTTATTAGAAAATTGTACAGCTGGGCTTGAAAGTGAAGAGGATAGAAAAGAGCGTCGTGAAAAAGATGAGCGACTTGCCGATAAAATTGAGCGAGCAGGCATCGAAAGCTTCGTAACGATGTGGGAAAATATTCCGCTGTTTGAAACGCAAAAATGTTTAGCTAAAAACGCACAAGAAGCGGTGCGAAAAGAACGATTTGCTAACAATCCAAAAGGGCTTGCAAATAGCTTGCGCGGCATGGGAACAGGGGCTCAGCCTTCATGGTGGAACGAGCTGCAAAACTTAAAAATGCCTGTTCTTTTAATGAACGGGGCGCATGATGAAAAGTTCTTTCGCATATTAAAAAACATTGAAAAATGCGTCTCTAACGCGAAATTTGTCAAAATTGATGGTGCTGGCCATGCAATTCATGTGGAACAACCGGAAAAGTTTGATACAATAGTAAAGGGATTTCTAAAAACTATGCAGTGATGCTTTTTTCAGCAAGAAGGAAGTTGCACTTATAGAGGAGATCAGAAATATAAAAGGAGGTAATAGTAATGGCTATTGAATGGGTAAAAGAAGGCAATTACGAAGATATTATTTATTCAACATACAATGGTATCGCAAAGATTTCGATTAACCGCCCTGAAGTACATAACGCATTCCGTCCTAAAACGGTAATGGAGTTAATCAATGCTTTTGCACACGCTCGTGATGATGCAAATGTTGGCGTTATCATTTTAACAGGTGAAGGTGGACGTGCATTCTGTTCTGGCGGCGACCAAAAAGTTCGCGGTCATGGTGGATATGTAGGTGACGACCAAATCCCACGTTTAAATGTATTAGACTTACAACGTCTAATTCGCGCAATTCCTAAACCAGTTATCGCAATGGTAGCAGGTTATGCAATCGGTGGAGGACACGTACTTCATATCGTGTGTGACTTAACAATCGCTGCAGACAACGCTGTATTCGGACAAACAGGTCCTAAAGTAGGAAGCTTTGACGGTGGATACGGAGCTGGTTACTTAGCTCGTATGGTAGGTCACAAGAAAGCTCGCGAAATTTGGTACCTATGCCGTCAATATAGTGCACAAGAAGCTCTTGATATGGGCTTAGTAAACACAGTAGTACCATTAGAAGAACTTGAAGCAGAAACAGTACAATGGGCACAAGAAATCTTAGCAAACAGCCCAATGGCACTTCGTTTCCTAAAAGCTGCATTCAACGCAGACACAGACGGTCTAGCTGGTATTCAACAACTAGCTGGAGATGCAACGTTATTGTACTATACAACTGACGAAGCAAAAGAAGGTCGCGACGCGTTCAAAGAAAAACGCAGTCCAGACTTCGGTCAATTCCCTCGTTTCCCGTGATCAAAAGCGGAAGCGGCTCGCGCACAATGTGAGACGCAACCAAAAGATCAAACCGGAAACAAAACAACTAAGAGACTTGATGTCATATCAAGTCTCTTTCTTTCATGAAAGGAGAATGAATGATGGAGACGATGCCTAATTGGTTAATGCAACGTGCATTTTTAACGCCAGATCGCACTGCAATTGAAATTGAAGAGGAGAACGTTACTTTCGTGCAGCTGCATGAAAAAGTAGTATCTGTTTGTGAACATCTTTCGCATGTAGGAGTGAAGAAGGCGCAAAAGGTGGCTGTTCTGATGAAAAATGGTATAGAGATGATTACAGTTATTCACGCCCTATCTTACGTAGGTGCAGTGGCTGTGCTTTTAAATACGCGTCTTTCAAGAGAAGAGCTACTTTGGCAAATGGATGATGCTGAAGTTGTTTGTTTAGTGACGGATCAAGAGTTTGGGACGGAAAATGTTCCGGTATGTTCATTTGCTGAAGTGATGCAAGGACCGAAGGCGGAAGCATCTATACAAGAAGAATTCTCTTTAGAAGAAGCGATGACAATTATTTATACGTCTGGGACGACAGGAAAACCGAAAGGCGTTATTTTAACGTACGGTAATCACTGGGCAAGCGCAGTCGGTTCTTCGCTTAATTTAGGGCTTCGTGATGATGATTGTTGGTTAGCTTGTATGCCAATGTTCCACGTTGGCGGGTTATCTCTTTTAATGAAAAATATTATGTACGGTATGCGCATTTTACTCGTTCCGAAATATGATGCTGATTTTATTCATAAAGCACTTCAAACGAGAGGCGTTACGATTATTTCTGTCGTTTCTAAAATGCTAACAGATCTATTAGAACGACTTGGAGAAGAGACATATCCATCTTCTTTACGATGCATGTTACTTGGCGGGGGACCAGCACCGAAGCCGTTATTAGAAACGTGTGTGGAAAAAGGAATTCCTGTGTATCAAACGTACGGTATGACAGAAACGTCGTCGCAAATTTGTACGTTATCAGCAGATTATATGTTAACGAAAGTAGGATCGGCTGGAAAACCACTATTTCAATGCCAACTTCGTATTGAAAAGGACGGCGTAGTTGTGCCGCTCCGTGCTGAAGGTGAAATTGTTGTAAAAGGACCGAACGTAACAGGTGGCTATTTTAACCGTGAAGATGCGACGCGCGAAACAATTCAAAATGGCTGGCTTCATACTGGTGACCTCGGTTATTTAGATGAGGAAGGATTTTTATATGTATTAGATCGCCGTAGTGATTTAATCATTTCAGGCGGGGAAAATATATATCCAGCTCAAATTGAAGAAGTATTACTCTCTCATCCGGCGGTAGCGGAAGCAGGTGTTGTTGGTATGGCTGACGATAAATGGGGGCAAGTACCAGCTGCTTTTATCGTGAAAACTGGTGAGGTAACAGAAGAAGAAATTCTTCATTTTTGCGAGGGGAAATTAGCAAAATATAAAGTGCCGAAGAAAGCATGTTTCTTAGAGGAATTACCACGAAACGCTTCGAAAAAATTGTTAAGACGAGAGTTAAGACAATTAGTGGAGGAGATGTAAGTGGAAATCAAAAAAGCGACACTTTATATAACGGAAATGCCCCTTGTCATTCCGTTTGCTGCAAGCTACGGGACTTACGAAAAGCGTGAGAGTATCGTCATTGAATTAGAAGATACGGATGGGTGCATTGGATTTGGGGAAGTCGTTGCGTTCTCTGAACCGTGGTATACGGAAGAAACGGTGAAGACAGCGCTGCATGTACTTCAGGATTTTTTAATACCTGATTTATTGAAAGCTGAAATTTCTCATCCGAATGAAGTATCGTCTTTGTTCCAGCATATAAAGAGAAACCGAATGGCAAAGGCAGGAGTTGAAGGGGCCATTTGGGATTTATATGCGAAGCGTCAAAAGAAGTCGTTAGCGACGTTACTTGGTGGAACTAAATCTGAAATTGAAGTCGGAGTTGTGATTGGGATTAATACGATTCCCGTTATGTTAAAACAAATCGAGAAGTACGCAGAAGAAGGATACGAGCGCTTTAAAGTGAAAATAAAGCCAGAGCAGGACTACGAGTTATTGAAAGAAATTCGTAAAGAATTTCCGCACATTCCATTAATGGCTGATGCGAATTCAGCGTACACGTTAGCTGATACTGAAAAGTTGAAACGGTTAGATGAATTCCAACTTATGATGATTGAGCAGCCTTTAGCGGATTACGATTTTCTTGATCATGCAGAGTTACAAAAGAAAATTGAAACACCGATTTGTTTAGATGAAAGCATCCACAGTCTAGAAGATGCACGTGTTGCGATTACGCTTAGTAGTTGCCGCATCGTTAATATTAAACCAGGGCGAGTGGGCGGATTAACAGAATCGGTGCAAATCCATAATTATTGTATGGAGCATAACATACCAGTTTGGTGCGGCGGTATGGTAGAGATGGGGATATCACGGGCACAAAACGTTGCGCTTGCTTCACTGCCGAACTTTACGATTCCAGGAGATATATCTGCTTCTAGTAGACACTGGGAGAAGGATATTATTTCACCGGAAGTGATGCTTGAAGGCGGAAAAGTAATGGTGCCACAGAGTGTTGAACGTGATTATGCAGTAGACCGCGGAAGACTGGAAGAGATCACGAAGCAGCGGATTGTGTTTGAAAGATGAAATAACAAAGGTTACTCTTACGGGTAGCCTTTTCGTATTGTACAAATTGGATAGACTAGTTTACAATCGAGCGTATGAAAACGGAATGAGGTAGGGGGAGTAAAATGAAGCGCATTTCAATTTTAATAGCTGATGATGAGGCAGAAATTGCTGACTTAATTGAGATACATTTAGAAAAAGAGGGTTACCACGTCGTTAAAGCAGCTGATGGAGAAGAAGCCATGCATACTATTCAAACGCAGCCAATCGACTTAGTGGTTTTAGATATTATGATGCCGAAAATGGATGGTTATGAAGTGACGCGTCAAATTCGCGCAAAACATCATATGCCAATCATTTTCTTAAGTGCGAAAACATCTGATTTTGATAAGGTGACAGGTCTTGTACTAGGTGCAGATGATTATATGACGAAACCTTTTACGCCGATTGAATTAGTCGCACGTGTAAATGCACAACTACGCCGCTTTCTTACGTTAAATCAGCCGAGAATGGAAGAAAGTAAATCAGCTTTGGAAATAGGTGGAATTGTTATTGATCCTGAGCGAAGAACAGTAAATGTATACGGAGAGCAAATTGAATTAACACCAAAAGAATTTGATATTTTATATGTATTAGCAAGTCATCCGAAGAAAGTGTACAGTGTGGAAAATATATTTCAGCAAGTATGGGCAGATGATTATTATGAAGGCGGAAATACAGTTATGGTACATATCCGTACTTTGCGGAAAAAACTTGGAGAAGATAAAAGAAAGAATAAGTTAATAAAAACAGTGTGGGGAGTAGGGTATACTTTCAATGGCTAAAAAGATGAGAAGCTTTCGCTCGAAGATGGTTATGCTATTTGCGTTAAGTATGGTATTTGCAGCTGGCGTAACGTATTTCATTTATGAAGGATTACGGATTTACTATAAATTAGCAGTTCATTATGAGGATCCTCTAGCTCAATTTCGTTCGGTTATAAGAGGGATTGGGGATATTACTTTCTTTTTACTAATATTTATCCCTCTGTCTATTATGTTTTTTTTCTTCCTTACTAGACCATATTTAAAATATTTTGATGAAATTTCAGACGGGATTCATCATCTGGCGAATGGGGATTTTACAAATCAAGTTCGCGTTTTATCAAATGATGAGTTTGGATATATCGCCGGCGAAATTAATGTAGCGAGTGAAAAATTAAAAGAAGCAGTGGAACGAGGAGACTTTGCAGAGAGTAGTAAAGACCAGTTAATTGTTAACTTAGCCCATGATTTAAGAACGCCACTAACATCTGTGTTAGGATATTTAGATTTAATTCTTAAAGATGAGAATTTAACGAAGGAACAAATTAAACATTTTTCTACGATTGCATATACAAAATCGCAAAGACTGGAAAGTTTAATTGATGAACTATTTGAAATTACACGTATGAATTATGGCATGCTAAAGCTAGATAAAAAGCAAATTGATATAAGTGAATTACTCATACAGTTAGATGAGGAATTATATCCGCTATTAGAGAAACATCATTTAGAAGCTAGGCTGAATGTTGATCCTAATTTACCGATTAATGGTGATGGGAAATTGCTAGCTAGAGTATTTGAAAACTTGTTAACAAATGCCGTTCGATACGGATGCGATGGACAATTTGTTGATATGAATGGGTATATCGATAATGAAGAAGTTGTTGTACAAATTATAAATTACGGAGATAGCATTCCAGAAGAAGATTTACCGTATCTTTTTGATGTGTTTTATACAGGTGATAAATCGAGAACAGAGGACCGTGGCGGAACAGGCCTTGGACTATTTATCGCAAAAAATATTATCGAGCAGCATGATGGTACGATTTCTGCTGAAAGCAATGTTATTAGAACGATATTTGAAGTGAGATTGCCAAAAGAAGAGAGTGAAACAATTTAATAAAAATTTAAACTTTACCCCACTTTTTATTTTAATAGTTTTTTCTATTCTATACGTAAGTTACGTTAAGGAGGAACTAGAAATGAAAAAGTGGGTATTTATTTCTCTTTTTATAGTATGTACAGCATGCGTAGGCTTTTATATATCACCATTATTTCAAAAGGAGATCGACGTTAAAATTGCAGAAAAAGATAATAAAGTAAAAGCCGCGAACACTGAAAAGATAGAGGTTACAAAGGAACAAATTTATAAAGGTGACCTATTATTAGTTAATAAAAATTACCCAGTAAAAAAAGATAGTATTAGGTCTGATATTATAAATGTAAATCACAATAGTGAATTAGTAAGAGGTTACGTGATATTTGATAGAAATCTTCGCTTATCAAAGGGTGTTGTAAAAAAGTTTTTAAACGTTGTCGATGCAGCTGGAAAAGATGGAGTACAGCATTTCTTAATGAGTAGCGGTTACCGAGATTTTCAAGAACAAAGTAAATTATATAAAGAAATGGGATCGGATTATGCACTACCAGCAGGATATAGTGAGCATAATTTAGGATTATCACTCGACGTTGGATCTACGCAAAAGAAGATGGAGAAAGCGCCTGAAGGAAAATGGATTGAAGAGGACGTATGGAAGCACGGATTTGTTTTACGTTATCCGAAAAATAAAAGCGATATTACAGGCATTCAATATGAGCCGTGGCATATACGTTATGTCGGCTTACCTCACAGTGCCATTATGCAAAAAAAGAAAATTACATTAGAGGAATATTTGGACTTTTTAAAAGAGAAAAAAGAAATTTCAACGAATGTAGAAGGGAAGCAATATACGGTTTCTTATTATAAAGTGTCCGGGAACAGGAAAGTGAATGTTCCGGTAAATAAACAGTATGAAATTTCGGGGAATAATATGGATGGGGTTATTGTGACGGTTCAGGAGTAGGAGTTTCTTTAAACTAGAAGAATGGGTACAATTCTTCTAGTTTTTGTTGTGTAAAAAGACAATACAGTTGTTTAATTTTAAAACTTAAAACAAGCATAACCCCGTTCTAAATTTAGGACGGGGTTAAAATATAGTTGTTTGAAAAGCTAAGGTGTATTTAATACTTTGGTTAAACACCTTACAAATAATCCAGGCTATTAAAAATCAGGATGAGTCCCACTATACACATAATCCATGAAAGAGCCGATCCTGTATTATTAGTGATTTTCACTCGAAGCTTCTCGAGAGATGTTTGCATCCACCACCCAAACAGGAGATAGAAGAGAAACAGCAAGAGGGACGGCAACACCATGATAAAGTTGTATCCAGCTAAAATAGAAGACCATTCCACCCACGATAGATTAGAAGTAGTCATTATACCAATTGCTGCAAAATAAGGAAATGCAGCACCTACTTCAATTAATGAAGTAGTGAATCCTAGAGCAACTATTGAAAGAATGCTATTGGATTTTGGGGCAGGTAGGTCTGAACTTTTCTTTGTTGGAACATAAAAACTTGCTATTAACAATATCACCCCAATAATAAAGAACGTCCAGCTTACGATTCGATTTTGAAATACGCCAGAAATAATCTCAAGCAAGAAATCTAATCCTAACATAAGTGAAACTCCAACAGTAAAATAACAGCCTGCTATCGTTAATAAATAAACTAATAAACGTTTAGTAAGTCTCTCTTTATCTGTTAAAAGCAAATATATTGTTACCCCCAATGTGGCAGGGCTTAGCGTGTCTAATAGAGCCAATCCCCCTATTAGGAGAAGTAGTTCTGTAGTCATCATTATTTCCCCCTTATTCCGGTTGGGGATTATTTTTTTTAGCCATAAAAATGGCATTTGCCTGATCCATAAATTCAAGCAAATCCTGGTCAATTGGATATAAGCTCAGTTTCTCTGATTGCTTGGACGACAGCCTTATTTCCCACAGCTTATTTAAAAATTCATCTTCACCTTCAAACTCCTCTAAGCGCTTTTCGTCCATCCTTCTAATGATATTTTGGACTTTGGCTGCTTTTGGGCCGTCCTCCATATAACGCTTTAACTGACCTATTAGAGCAATCCATTCGAGTGAATCAGGGTTGTCACTCGTCATATTGGGAACCTTTTCCCATAATTTTATTTCCCTATCTTTAAAGATAGATTCACGATAATACTGCTGCATTTCTTTATCTTTACTAGATAGTTTCATAATCTTCTGAATTGCGATTTGGTTTTCTTCCCCTTCTATTGCAATTCCAAGTATCAATTCCCGTATGGATAACTCTATTTTCTTTAAGTTTTCCTGTTCTTTTATTACAAAAGATAATTGACTCTTTAAACTATCCGACCAATCCCATTCACTGGAAGCGAGCATATTCTTAATCTCATGTAACGAAAATCCAATCTTTTTTAAAAATTGAACCTGCTGTAGTTTTTTTATTTCTTCATTTGTATATAAACGATGGCCGCCCTCTGTCTTGGATGCGGGTTTTAATAAGCCGATTTTATCGTAGTAACGCAGTGTTCTTACTGTAACACCTGTCAACTCCCCAACCTTATTAATGTGTATCAACTGATAAACCTACCTTCCTGTACGTTAAGACTCTACCATTAACAACTGTTATATTCATTCTATCTTATCATCTTCAGTTCTCACTTGTTCTTACCAAGAATCTTTATTACTTATTCTTCTTTACGAAAAAAATTCTGAAGTAAGTAACCGATTCCCAAACCAATCAGTACACCTGGAAGTGCATGATTCATTGTCAGTCCAATGCCTGCACCTATAATGACACACCCATAAATAATAATATCTTTCTGTTTCATCTATGAACCTCCTAAGTTTTTATTACATTTATCCCGCAAAAGTCCGATTGGTGAAGGTTAATAATTAGTGGGGGATGGACGAGACCGCCACTTTATTTCGAGAGCACTAAGTAGTTACTAAATAGTATATAAAATAACCTAACGTCAACTTCAAGCATTTATTTTCTTTTTTAATTTATAATCTTATTTAACAGAACGAAATGATTTACCATTAAACATTATAACGTTATATTTACTTTTCGTTTTTTTCGTGATACTCTAAATATGTGAAAGAGATATAAAAAATGAAACTTTAATGTAAGCGTATTCTTATGGCTTCTTATAGAAAAGGGTGGAAATACAATGACAGAACGATTCGTACTACGTAATGTGAAACGTGTGAACGGGGAAGAGATTGACATTGTAATTGAAAATAATAAAATCGCACAGGTGACGAAAGCTGGTGCTGGCGAGGGTGGAAAGATTCTTGATTACTCTGGTACTTACGTATCGAGTGGTTGGATTGATTTACACGTTCATGCTTTTCCAGAGTTTGATCCGTATGGCGATGAGGTGGATGAAATTGGCGTTAAGCAAGGAGTAACGACAATTGTTGATGCGGGTAGCTGCGGAGCTGATCGTATTGCAGATTTAGTACAAAGTAGAGAGCAGGCAAAAACGAATTTATTTGCCTTTTTAAATATTTCTCGCATCGGTTTGAAACGAATTGATGAATTATCCAATATGGAATGGATAGATAAAGAGAAAGTAATAGAAGCAGTAGAAAAGTATAAAGATGTAATCGTTGGGTTAAAGGCGAGAATGAGTAAAAGTGTCGTTTGTGATAGTGGAATTGAACCGCTACATGTTGCACGCTCTTTATCTCGTGAAACATCATTACCGATTATGGTACATATCGGTTCAGCCCCTCCTCGCATTGAGGAAGTTGTACCTCTTTTAGAAAAAGATGATGTTATTACACATTACTTAAACGGGAAAGAAAATAATTTATTTGATGAAGAAGGCAAACCGCTATCTGTGTTACTAAATGCAGTGAAACGCGGTGTTCATTTAGATGTTGGGCATGGTAATGCTAGTTTTTCTTTTAAAGTAGCAGAGGCGGCGAAGCGTCACGATATTGCCTTTAATACAATTAGTACAGATATTTACCGAAAGAATCGTATACACGGTCCAGTGTATAGTATGGCTCATGTTCTTTCGAAATTCCTTTACTTAGGTTATCCGCTAGAAGAAGTAATTGATGCGGTGACGAAAAATGCGGCAGAGTGGCTGAAAAAACCAGAGCTTGGCCGTATTCAAGAAGGCGATATTGCAAACTTAACTTTATTTACGGTGAAAGATGAACCGATTACGTTAATTGATTCAGAAGGGGATCAGCGCATTGCTGAAAGAAGAATTGATACGAAAGGGGTTGTAATCAATGGGTCATTCATTGAATGCTAAGTACGGATTAAAAAGAGTGATTAATGCGAGCGGTAGAATGAGTATTTTAGGTGTATCCGCTCCGGCAAATACAGTTATGGATGCGATGAAACATGGTGGACAAAATTATGTGGAAATTGCAGATTTAGTAGATAAAGCAGGAGACCATATTGCGAGAATTCTAGATTCGGAGGCAGCGGTCGTTGTGAATTCAGCATCGAGCGGAATTGCGCTTTCTATCGCTGGGATCGTTACAGAAGGAAATCGCCGCAAAAGTGAAAGACTTCATCAAGAGGTCATCGCGAAAAATGAAGTGATTATGTTAAAAGGTCATAACGTTCAATACGGTGCGCCTGTTGAAACGATGATTTACTTAGGCGGGGGTAAACTTGTAGAAGTTGGCTATGCAAATGAAGGGAAAGCAGAGCATATTGAAGATGCGATTGGTGAAAATACAGCAGCAATTCTGTATGTGAAATCCCATCATGCCGTTCAAAAAAATATGATTTCTGTTGAAGAAGCATGGGAAGTTGCGCAGCGAAATAACATCCCACTTATCGTCGATGTGGCAGCTGAAGAAGATATTCAAAAGTACGTGAAGTATTCAGACCTTGCCATTTATAGCGGTTCAAAGGCGATTGAAGGACCAACTTCTGGTATTGTCGGCGGGAAACGAAAATATATCGAGTGGCTGAAAGTACAATTACATTGCATCGGAAGAAGTATGAAAGTTGGGAAAGAAACAACTTTCGGTTTACTTCAAGCACTTGATGAGTACGGAGTAAAAGAAGATAAGAGTGAGCAAGAAAAAGAGTTATTACAAGTACTTATGCCGCTAAAAGAATTAAATGGTGTAAATGTAACGATCGTTCAAGATGAAGCAGGAAGAGCGATTTTTAGAGCGCGTATTCACATTAACGAGAACGAGTTAAATAAATCAGCAAAAGACGTTGTAACAGCATTACGAGAAGGGGAAATCGCAATTTACACACGTGATTACGGAGTAAGACAAGGATTCTTTGATATTGATCCACGCCCACTTCAAGGTGATGACATACATGTAATTGAAGAAAAAATGAGAGAAATTGTAGGGGGAAACTAAAATGACAAACATTCAAAAACGTTTTTATAAAGGCCGCGTAGCATTAAATGTATTAGCGAACAATATTGAAAATGCGAAAGATATTTTTGAAGCCGCAGAAGGTTATGTAGTAGTCGGTGTGTTATCAAAAGATTATCCGACAGTAGAAGAAGCAGTAACTGCGATGAAAGCATACGGAAAAGAAATTGATGACGCTGTATCAATCGGACTAGGAGCAGGAGATAATCGTCAAGCGACTGTTGTAGCTGAAATTGCGAAGCATTATCCTGGTAGTCATATTAACCAAGTGTTCCCTTCAGTTGGAGCGACACGTGCAAATCTAGGCGGAAAAGATAGCTGGATTAATAGTTTAGTATCACCAACAGGAAAAGTAGGGTACGTAAATATTTCTACTGGTCCAATTAGTGCAGCTGGGGAAGAAAAAGCAATCGTTCCAATTAAAACAGCAATCGCACTTGTACGTGATATGGGCGGAAATTCATTGAAATACTTCCCAATGAAAGGTTTAGCTCATGAAGAAGAATATCGCGCTGTTGCGAAAGCATGTGCGGAAGAAGGATTTGCATTAGAGCCAACGGGCGGAATTGATAAAGAAAACTTTGAAACAATTGTGCGTATTGCGCTAGAGGCAAACGTAGAGCAAGTTATCCCGCACGTGTACTCTTCTATTATTGATAAAGAAACTGGTAATACGAAAACAGAAGATGTTCGTGAGTTATTAGCGGTAGTGAAGAAGTTAGTTGATCAATATGCGTAAGAAAATTGCAGCATTCGGTGAAGTGATGATGCGCCTGCAAGTACCAGGATATGAATTATTATCGCAAGCAAACACATTAAATTACTCATTTTCTGGTACAGGTGTGAACGTTGCAGCAGCACTTTCTCATCTAGGGCATGAAGGTTTTCTTATTTCAAGAGGCGGTAAATATGTCGGCATGTACTTTTTAGAAAATGGATTTGGTGCACGTGCAAGCCGCGTTACATATTCAAATCGATTAGAGAGTAGCTTCAATACGGCATGTGAAGAGATGTACCAATTTGAAGAAATCGCCAAGGAAATTGATATCGTTCATTTTTGCGGGATTACACTTGCGATGAATGATACGGTGCGCCATCATATGAAATCTTTAGCGAAAGCAGTTAAAGAAAGCGGAGGCACTGTCGTTTTTGATTGCAATTATCGTCCATCTCTTTGGGGAGAAGACGGATATGAGCAGGCGAAACCACATTATGAAGAAATGCTGGCTCTTGCTGATATCGTTATGATGAACGAAAAAGATGCAATGTTCGTTCTTGGAATGAAAACAGAAGAGACGGAGCGAGAAGCACAACTTGTGGATCTTATTCCAAAAGTGGCTGAAACATATCGTATCGCTACAATTGCTGGTACACATCGCTCTATTAATAGCGATAATACACACTCACTTCGCGGGTTTATATGTAAAGATGGTGCGTTCACTTTTGCAAAAACACTTACGTTTTCTGTATATGATAGAATAGGTGCTGGAGATGCTTATACGAGCGGGATTATTCATGGCGAGATAGAAGAGTTTGCACCAGAGAAAGCTGTTTCATTTGCGTCAGCAGCTGGAATGCTTGCACATACAATCGTCGGTGATACGCCAATGTCATCAGAGAAGGATATACTTCGGGCAATGACGGCATCAGTAGGTGATGTAGAAAGGTAGTGGTGTAACGGTGAACGTAACGAGAAAAAAAGGACCATTATATTTACAAATAAAAAATATTATTCGTGATCGAATACTGCATGGCGTATATGCGATTCATACGAATATTCCTTCCGAACCGCAGTTAGAAGAAGAGTTCAAAGTGAGTAAAATTACAGTGCGAAACGCCATTAAAGAACTCGCTCAAGAAGGATATTTGGAAAAGAAGAGTGGTAAAGGAACGAAAGTTATTCGCAATACTTCTGCGACAAAACTGTCAAAGGGTAAGAAATTTACAGAAGTGTTAGTGGAAGAAGGATATAAAGTACAAAAGAAATTGCTAAAAGCAGAAGTCGTTCATAATGAAGAAGGAACAGTGCCATTTCGATTATTCGGTAAGGAGAGTTTTCGTATTGAACGTTTATATACGTTAAATGATGCACCGTACATTCATTATACACACTATTTCTCAGCACGAATGGCAAGTACAGATTTATCGGACTTTGATCTACAATCGCTTTACGATTTAGTTGAAGACCGAGGTATACATCTAGAAAACTTCAGAGATGAATTCGCAGTTGGAGCCGCTCCTAGTTTTGCTGCAGAAGCGTTAGGTGAAAAAGAGGGGACAGCGCTATTAAAACGTATGCGCTATTCTTACGATGAAGTTGGCGAAGTAATTGAATATAGCGAAGGCTACTACAATACAGAAATGCAGCATTATGTAGTGAATTATGACGTATAAAAAGAGGGTATTCGCCCTCTTTTTTTATAAAGTGAAACTTTAATTGGATTCATCCCGCACCAATCAGGTGTTACTGTCCACAAATACGGGGTAAAAGTAAGGGGAATGAGAGATGGATATATACTTATTAATCGTCACGTTACTTGCGATTGCAATTGTTATTTTAGGGGTATCATGGTGGAAATGGCATGCATTTATTAGTTTAACAGTTGCTAGTTTATTTTTAGCCATTATGTCTGGACTGAATTTAATGAAAATAGTGACTGCCTATGAAACTGGTGTTGGTAGTGTACTAGGGCATTTAGTTGGTATTTTAGCTCTCGGAACAATTTTAGGGAAAATGATGTCCGATTCAGGGGCCGGCATGCAAGTGGCAGACTTCTTTATTCGATTTTTCGGTGTGAAGAAACTACCTTGGGCTATGTTATTTGCAGGATTTGTTATAGGGATTCCGGTATTTTTTGAAGTGGGGATCGTCATTTTATTACCACTTGTTATTTCCATTCGAAAAACGACGAAGCAAAATATATTATTAATTGCGTTACCTGTTATTGCTGGATTATCGATTGTGCATGGGCTCGTGCCACCACATCCAGGGGCGATGACAGCAATCGGTATTTATAACGCGAACTTAGGAAAGGTGCTTTTATATTCATTAATTATTGCGTTACCAACAGCCATTATTGCAGGACCGATATTTGCAAAGTGGGTACATAAAAGGGTTATACCTGAAAATGAACCAGAGCTAGTTCGAGTTACGACTGTATCAACTGATTTACCAAGTCGTAAAGTTTCATTCTTTATTATTTTATTACCGGTTGTATTAATGATTTTATCAGTAGTTGCACCGTATATTTCATTACCGAAAAAGATGACTGAATTTTTCGTGTTTATAGGAAGTCCAGTAATTGCTTTACTTATTTCATGTTTCGCAGCATTTTATTTACTTGGAATAAGACAAGGAATTAATAAAAAGGTCATTAAAAAATTAACGGACGAAAGTTTACTACCGGTCGGTTCCATTATTTTAATTATCGGTGCAGGTGGTGGATTTAAACAAATATTAATTGAAAGCGGCGTTGGAACGGCGATTGCACAAATGGCAGAACATATATCGTTATCACCAATTGTATTAGCTTTCATGGTAGCTGGATTAATTCGAATTGCAACAGGTTCAGCGACAGTAGCATTAACGACAGCAGCAGGAATTGTTTCACCAGTTATTCAGCACATGTCTGGTGTAAATTTAGAATTGCTTGTTATTGCAACAGGTGCAGGATCATTAATGTTTTCTCACGTAAATGATGCGGGGTTCTGGCTTGTAAAAGAGTATTTAGGTTTGACAGTAAAAGAAACGTTTAAAACGTGGACGGTGTTGGAGACATTGTTATCATTTATTGCATTCGGCTTTGCGCTTTTACTTAATATGTTTGTTTAAAAGAAGGGGGTGCCTATTTAAAGGTATCCTCTTTTTGTGTTGGGGCTCTTTTCATGAAACAAGCCCGTTTTTAGGAAGGCCAAGCTTCCGATTTGCCCTGAAAACATAATATAAATGGAATCCCCTCATTTAGAGCAAGGTGAACTTGTTATGAATGATACTAAAGGAGGAATAGAGTAATGAGCGAAAAGTGTGAACACAGACATGATGATTGTAACCGCAGACACCATGGTTGCGGCGGCGGTTTTGCGCTTCTAATCGTATTGTTTATTTTATTAATCATCATCGGTGCTAGCTGCTTCGGCGGTGGCGGTTCTTGTGGTTATGGTGGTTACGGCGGTTATGCTGGCGGCTATGGTGGATATTGCTGCTAATTATTTAAAAACTATTGAAAATAGCCTTGTGCATATTGCACAAGGCTATTTTATTCATACATTAATATGCTGTGATAATTTATTAATGTACAGAGAACGGATTAAGAAGAAGAAAATAATCTCGATAATCCCGAAAAAGGTGAGTACAATCAATAACTCTTTTAGTAAAGAAAAAGCGAACATGCTTTGTAAAAACTTAACCGCAAATAACGTGTGAACACCAGCAACGATGTAAGGAACGAAAAATAAAATTCCTAATTGAATCGTTGCAGAACGAAACATTTCTGATTCTGTTAAGCCAAGTTTTGTAATTGTAATGTACTTTTGTTTTTCATTCGTTAAGTCGTTATACATACGGAAGTATAAAACACTAGCTGCACCGATAAAGAAAATAAAGCCAAGAAATGCCCAAATAAAGAATTGAGCAACTGCATTTTCTTTATTATGGAGTAACTCATCAGTAGCTGTATAAATATTAAAAGGGACGGGAGCAGCATGCTTATCGTCTTTATGTGCCTCATAATATTTTTCGGTGTCATTACTCATACTTTTTAATATATTTTTAGTTGGAACAATTGCATTTTCCCAATTCTCCACGAAATAGTTATAAACCGTAATTGTTTCAATATGAGGAACCATAGTATCGATTGCATAATCTTGCATAATAACTAAATTTGGTAATGCAAATGGTGGTGCTATTCCTTTTTTAATAAATCCCTTTATATAAAACTCCTTTTTATTTGATTCAAGTGTAATTGTATTTTGTTTTACAAATGGATTTGATACAAGGTTTAATAGTTCTGGTGAATAGCGAGAAATAATATAAACTTCTTTTGCATCAAGGGTGATTATAGGTCTCCTTAACTGCTTAGCAATTTCGTTATAATCACTCATTTTCATAATTGCAATCTCTTTTTTTGAAGCATCATCTTTTAAAAGCGTAAATTTGTATTTTTTATATTGAAAATGAGCATTGGAAAGTTCGGATTCAATAGTATTAATGTGCTTTCGTTCAAGGGAATGGTCCCCTTCTAATTTGTATGTGAAGGGAATTGGATATCGTTCTAGTATCGACGCTTTTGTATTATTATTCGCAGCAAATAGTCCGATAATAATCGTAAATGCAAGTGCAGATAGCATGGAAACGATAAAGAGTACATTAATATTACTACGGGTACGGGCAACTAAGTCTGAAATCCATAACATATTTATTTGTTTCAAATAAAACTTTCTGCGTTTCTTTAAAATATAGATAAAAAGAAGAAATGTTTGTGAAAAGAATAAATATGTCCCGACTACTACGAGCGGTAAAATAGATAACATAATAAAGAAGACAGATCCATTTTGTACATTCTTTTCAGTTACGTAGCCTTGCGGGTAACCGGCAATATAATAGCATAGCCCTAAACAAATTAAAGCGAATAAAGAGATGAGTATAGACGGCCTTTTTTCGGCTATCACTTTCTTGTTCCCTTTAATAAGATGGACTGTTTTACGAGTGCGAATAAACATCGGTGTAAACGTAGAAACGATTAAAAATAAAATGATAAATGTTACGGTTGTAACGATTATCGCTTCTGTTGGCCAATATAAATAGAGACCTTTTGAACTTGTTAATTTCGAAGTAACTAATAAGAAAAAGTTAGAAAATACAAGGCCACCTTGTATCCCGATAAAGATAGATAATATCCCGATTATCATGTTTTCAGTAAATAACAGTCTTTTTAATTGTCTCTGTGAGATACCAAGAATAGTGAGTACCCCGAATTGCTGCTTCCGTACATTTAAAAATGTGCCAATTGAATATAAGAGAAAGAAGAACGAGAACATAACGATAACAAGCTGTGCTGTACTAGCTAAGTTCGTTAGAGGGTCACGTTCTTGAAAGCTTTGTACACTTTGTAAGCGCGGATGATACGCGTATACAGTAAATGAAAAGAAAACCATTATAGAAAACGCACTACTTACAAAATAAGCGAAATATGCTTTAGAATTACGCGAGACATTTTTAAATGCAAATTGCCAAAACGTCATCCACGTCTTCCTCCTAATAATGCTAAAACATCTAAAATTTCTTGATAAAATTTCTCGCGATATAGTCCGCGGTGTAATTCATTGTAAAGCCCACCATCTTTAATGAAAATAACGCGGTTACAATAACTCGCTGCAAACGGATCGTGAGTAACCATTAAAATTGTGGCATCCTCTTCTTTATTTAATTTCGTAAATAATTCCATTACATCAATTGCTGCTTTCGAATCTAAGTTTCCTGTCGGTTCATCGGCAAGTAGAAGTGACGGATGATGAATAACAGCACGCGCTACTGCGGTACGCTGTGCTTGTCCTCCAGAAACTTCAAAAATACGTTTGTCCAAAATATGATCAATTCCAAGTTTTTTTGAAATGTTCTCAAGTTTTTCGTCCATTTCTTTTAATGGAACATTATCTAAAGTTAAAGGTAGTACGATATTTTCACCGATTGTCAGTGTATCCAGTAGGTTAAAGTTTTGGAAAACAAACCCTAACTCTTGGCGGCGGAAAATAGCTAACTTCTCTCTACGAAATGTGTGCGGTTTTTTTCCGTTAATAACGACATCACCAGAAGTAGGGGAATCAATTGTAGAGATAACGTTTAAAAATGTAGATTTACCGCTCCCAGACGGCCCCATAATCGCAACGAATTCGCCTTTATCTACATGTAAATTTATATTTTTTAAAGCGGTATGAGGGACTTTTCCTTCATATACTTTTGAGACGTTTTTTATGTGTAAAACTTCTTCCATAGTAATCACCTTTCTATTTTTAAAACTTAATATGTTGTGATAATTTTTGCATATAAAAGGAACGAATTAAAAGGAAAAAGATAATTTCAACCGTTCCAAAGATTACAAGTACAACTGTAATTTCAGCGAATAATGATAGATTTAATATCTCTTGCAACATTTTTGTCGCAAACATCGTATGGATCGATGCCATAATGTAAGGAACAAAGAAAAGAATCGCAAGTTGAATTGTAGCGGATTGCTTCATTTCGACTTCTGTTAAACCGATTTTTGTTATCGTTATATACTTTTCTTGCTCATTTGTTAAATCTGTATACATCCGGAAGTAAAGAACACTGCCAGCTCCGATAAAGAAAATAACACCTAGGAAAGTACCAATTAAGAAAAACGAAGCAACATTTAATTTTGTTTTGTATAGAGAGTCGCTTGCTTCACTTGCATGAAACGGTGGATGTTCTGCCTGAATAGCTGCATTGTCATTATCAATTTTTGTTATAAATGCTGAACCGATATTATGTGCCTTTTCCCAATCTGGAACTTTGAAGCTATATACACTCATCTGTTTTGAAGTGGTTGATAAGGCTTCTACATTTTCATCAGATAATACGAGAAGTTGTGATATTAAGTTATTCGGGAAAGGGTTATAACTTTTATATTCTTTCACTTGTAGCTGTAAAGAGTTTTGAGTAAGTGTCAGAGTATTTCTCTTTTCTTGATCAAAAACTGTTCCGATGAATTGATCATCTATGTCTTTAATAAGGATATAAGACTCATTATTACTTACGGTGAGCGTTTCCCAATTTAATGCTTTAGCAAGTATATTATAGTCACTTTGTTTAATTGCATAATAGAGCTGTGCATTATCTTCTGCCGAAGACACTTCATATATATTCGTTCTAAATTTCTTATAAGTAAACTGCTCTTCGTTAAATTTTTGTTCTAACCAATTTAAATGTTCATCAGCTAACGTATTTTCAGTATGTGATAAATAAGTAAACGGGAAAGGGTTTTTCCTTATTTCATCAAACTTTGTGAATTTCCCAAACCCATATAAGAATGTAATCATTGTGAAAGCGAGTGTCGATAACATCGTCACGATAAAGAGCATGTTAATATTTGTCCGAATCCGAGTTGCTAAATCAGAAACCCAAAGCATATTAATACGTTTCATATAAAATTTTCTTCTCGTCTTTAATATGCGAATGAGTAAGAAGCTAATTTGTGAGAAGAAAAAATATGTCCCAGCTGCAGCAAGTGATGGGATGACAAATATACAGGAGGCAGCGTACAAAAGCCCAGCGATATCTCCTAGTGACATAAAATATAGTGGGTTTGCTGCTAAAACATATCCAGATATTAAACACATCGCACCAAAGAGAGAGATGTGTACAGATGCTTTTCTTTCTTTTTGTTTTGTTCCTTCTTTTAAAAGACGTACAGCTTTTCTCGTACGGATTAGCATCGGTGTAAAAGATGATACGAGAATGAAGAGTCCAAGAAAGATAATTATAGTTAAAACGATAGCACCTGTAGGCCACCAATATAAATATAAACCAGGCACATGCGTAATTTTGGCGGTAACTAATAAAAAGAACTGTGAAAAGACAAGGCCAAATTGAATGCCGAAAAATATGGATAGGCCACCAATTAGCATGTTTTCTAGAAATACGAGCCTCTTTAATTGCTTTGGAGATATGCCAAGTACCGTTAAAATCCCGAACTGTTTTTTTCGTACTTTTAAGAAAGTACCGATTGAATATAGTAAAAAGAAAAACGAAAAGAATACAATGACAACTTCTGAGATTATCATTAATATGTTCAGAGCAGCATTCACGCCTGTCATATGCAATTTAGGATGAAATAAATAAACTGCAAACGAGAAAAAAATTGCAATGGAAAACGCACTGCTTATAAAATAGGCAAAATAAGCTCTGGCGTTCCGCGTCACGTTTTTAAATGCAAACTGCCAAAATGTCATTCACCTAGACCTCCTAATAGAGTTAATGTGAAAGGAGTATGGGGGATTTTTCCGCATACTCTTTTCATAAAGCTCACCTTTTTCTTATTTAAAACTTAATATGTTGCGATAATTTTTGCATATAAAGTGAACGAATTAATAGGAAAAAGATAATCTCAACCGTTCCAAAAATCACAAGTACAACCGTAATTTCAGCGAACAATGATAAGTTAATAATATCTTGCAACATCTTTGTCGCAAACATCGTATGAATAGAAGCCATAATGTATGGAACGAAAAATAAGATTCCAAGTTGAATGGTCGCTGAACGCTTCATTTCTGATTCTGTTAAGCCAATCTTCGTAATCGTTGCATATTTTTCTTGCTCGTTTGTTAAATCTGTATACATACGGAAGTACAGTACACTACCAGCTCCAATAAAGAAAATGATCCCAAGGAATGTACCAATGAGGAAGTAGGAAGCACTTCCGGATTTGATTCTGTATAAAGAGTTGCCTGATTCAAAAATACGAACGAGAGATCCTTCGTGCTTGATACTCGCGCGGTCTTTATCTGCTCGTTTTACAAACTCATCAGCAATAGCATATGTATTCTCCCAGTTTTCTACGTTGTAATTATAGACTGTCACATGTTTAGTGTTAGTTGGCAAATTGTTAACGACAGAATCAGATAATACTAATGTTTCATAAGCAAAAGTAGACGGGAGGGTATTATCTATTTTGATCCCTTTTATTTGTAGCTTATAATTTGTATTAGCGAGTGTAATATGTGTTCTATTGTAATTTGGATCGAGTGAAGTAAATAGTGGGACATATGCTGCTCCAGATAATACATATGTTTCATTCTCATTTATAAATAGCTTTTGTAATTGTAATGACGTAGCGAGCTTATTATAGTCACTTTGCTTTATGGCATATGTGTCATAATAAATTTCTGTATTATTTTTCGCTTCTACAGGTGTAGCGTATAAATCTACTTTAATTTTGTCGTAAGAGAATTGCCCATCTTCTAATTGTTTTTCTAGCCAATTTAAGTGCTGGGAAGTAAATGGATTCTCATCAAATGAGAAATATGAAAATGCGAATGGTGAATTTCGTTCAACATCAAGTTTCATAAATTTCCCGAACCCATATAAAAATGTAATCATCGTAAAAGCAATTGTAGATAGCATTGCCACAACGAAAAGCATATTAATATTTGATCGAATGCGGCTAGCTAAATCAGAAATCCAGAGCATATTAATACGCTTCATATAAAAATTCCGTCTCTTTTTCAACAGGTGAATGAGCAAGAAACTAATTTGCGAAAAGAAGAAATATGTTCCGATTGAAACGAGTGCCGGAATGACGAAAATACTTGAAAGCATATAAACCATTGCTATTTGTGGGCTTATTGATACGAAATATATTGGTTTGCTCGCTAAAGCGTAGCCACCTATTAAACATATAGCACCAAATAGAGAAATGAGTATGGATGGCTTTCGTTCTTTTTGTTTTCCACCATTTGCTTTTAAGAGATGTACTGATTTTTTCGTTCGAATGAGCATCGGTGTAAATGTAGATACAACGATAAAAAGGCCAAGAAAAACAATTGTTGTTAAAATGAAAGCATTCGTAGGGGGATATAAATATATCCCTGGTAGGTGTGTGATTTTCGCTGTAACTAATAAGAAAAACTGTGAAAATACAAAACCAAACTGCATGCCGAAAAAGATAGATAAAATACCGATTAACATATTTTCCATAAAAACGAGACGGTGTAATTGTTTTCTTGATATTCCTAAAACGGTCAAAACGCCGAATTGTTTTTTACGTACTTTTAAAAACGATCCGATTGAATATAGTAAAAAGAAAAAAGAGAACAAGACAATGACAACTTCTGAAAATATCATTAACCCTGAAACTTCAGAGATCATATTGGAGTTTTGTAATTTCGGATGAAATAAATAAACAGCAAAAGAAAAGAAAACAGCAATAGAAAAGGCGCTGCTTATAAAGTAGGCAAAATAAGCTCTTGAGTTGCGCGTTACATTTTTAAATGCAAACTGCCAAAATGTCATAATATATGCCTCCCGTTAGCAGGCCGATATGTAGTTTTATTGCAAAAAATGTATGAGAGTGAGATCTCATACATTTTGCTAGCATATGTTACGATCATGCTTCAGTCACCTTCTCCGTATTCTCTGCTTGATTATTTGCAGCGTTGTGGAAGATGATTTTAATCGTCGTTCCTTTACCAACTTCAGAGTCTAGTTTCACGGAATGACCTAAATAATCACAAATTTTACTTACAATATAAAGTCCCATACCAGTAGATTCCCCGAATGTACGACCATTTTTTCCAGTGTAAAATGGTTCAAACACTCTTCGAACATCTTCTTGCGGAATACCGACACCTTCGTCACGAACTTCCAAAATAATATCTTTTCCATTTCGGTAAGCTGATAAGAAAACTTTCTTTCCGCGTTCACCAGAATAGCGAACGGCATTTGTCATTAACTGATAAATGATGAACTTTAGCCATTTCGCATCAGAAGCAACTTTTAAATCTGAATGAACTTCTAAAACTGGGAAGACTCCATTTCGAATGAATAGTTCTTTTAATCCGTTAATATTTTTTGTTACAGTATCTTTTAATGAAATCGTCTCAACATGGAAGTCCTCATGGAAGTTATTTAATCTTGCCATGTATAAAGCCATATCGAGCCCTTGATTTAATCGCTCTAGCTCTTTTTTGAATTTCGGGATTAAATGTTCATCTTCCATTTCAAGCACCATAAGCTGCATAACAGAAACAGGCGTTTTCATTTGATGTACCCAATGGTTAATAAATAATTGGTGTTCTTGCTGTTTTACTTCGAATGTTTGTAAGTCTTTTTGGAATAGGCGATATTGCGTACGAACGAGCTCGTTTACACTGTGGGGCATAGGAGCAGTCGCTCTTTCAATAAACGCATCTTCCATTTTCTCTGGTGGTTCACTTAATCTATGGTACATTCTACGGTTACGAACGTAACGATAAGCGAGGAAACAGATGAATAAGTATAAGCTTAAAACGATGAAGTAAAACTTATTATTTTGAAATCCGTCTACTGCATCATAAAGAACGAAAATGATTCCGAAGTTTAATACATATAGTAGGAAAAATGCAAAATGATCACGTAAAAATAGCTTCATGCTTATTCACTCCAAGTTGCGTTAAAACGATACCCAAGTCCACGTACTGTTTCAATAGCATTTTCAATACCAAGCTCATTGAACTTTTTACGAAGACGCGTAATGTTTACGTTTAATGTATTTTCTTCAACGAAGCTCTCATCATCCCATAGAGCAGCTAATAAATCTTCACGGCTCGCTGTACGAGGGAATTTAGATAATAACATTTCTGCTAAAATCGCCTCTTTCTTTGTTAAAAGAACTTGCTCAGCGCCGAAATGAATTTCTGGGCGTTCTGGGAATAGTTTTAAACCTTCTACTTCAACGATACGTTCAGAAATATTTGGTGCATAATCACCGTAAATACGACGTAATTGACCTTTAATTTTCGCCATTACAACGTCATAGTGGAACGGTTTTGTAATATAATCATCCGCACCGCTTTCAATCGCCATAATTTGTTCCATCTCACCAGCACGCGCTGAAATGAAAATAATTGGGCAAGTAGATTCATGGCGAATTTGACGGCACCAGTAGAAACCATCGAATTTCGGTAAGTTTACATCAAGTAAAACAAGATGTGGTTTCACAGCGTTAAACGATTCCATAATATCATCGAAGTTCTCTGCAACAACAGCTTCATAGCCATATTTTTGAATGTGAGATTGTAGTAATGATGAAATATTTGGATCGTCTTCAACGATTAAAATTTTATACATATGTATATTCCTCCTAAAAAAACAATTGTAGCTATAGTGTATCATGTGTTTCAAGTCTTTTCATTATGTTGAAATGGAAGCTAATAAACAGTATAGGTCAAAAGTGTGAAAAGTAAAAAGGGCTATGGGTATAATTGACAATTATTGGTTTTTAATTTAATATTTAGATAAATATCTAAATGTCTAATTAGTGAAGGGAAGAAAGACATTGAATCAAGCATTTAAAGCATTAGCAGACCCAACAAGGCGAAAAATTTTAGACTTATTAAAAGAAGGTGATCTAACTGCTGGTGAGATTGCTGAACAGTTCAATATGACAAAGCCAAGTATTTCACACCACTTAAATGCACTTAAAAATGCTGAACTTATTCAAGATGAAAAAAAAGGGCAATTCGTTGTGTATTCGTTGAACACAACTGTATTTCAAGATTTATTGACCTGGGTGTTTACGTTTACGAATAAGGGGGAAGAGGGGAAATGAAGAAACATCTTTTTGCAATTATATTAATTCTTATAACTTGTATCGCATGGGCGTTTGCTTGGCCACATTTGCCGGATACAATCGCGACACATTGGAGTGGTGGGAAGGTAGATGGCTATTCTTCTAAACTTTACGGAATGATTTCTATGGTTGGAATTATGATTGCGTTATATGTATTTCTAAATGTGATACCAAAGATTGATCCAAGGAAAGCAAATTACGAGAAATTTTCTAAAGCTTTTATGATGATGAATAACGGGATACTCCTGCTACTATTTGTAGGAAATATAGATATTATTACAAGTGGACTAGGATATAATTTATTCATTAATCGAGTTCCAGAATTATTAGTTGGTGTTTTATTTTTAGTGATGGGTAATTATTTACCGCAGTGTAAGCCTAACTTTTTCGTTGGGATGCGTAATCCTTGGACGTTAAGTAATGAAGAAGTATGGCGGAAAACACATCGATTTAGTGGAAAAGTATTTGTAGCTTTAGGACTCATTATGATTATAAGTGTTTTCGCTCCAGCTGATTGGAGATCTTATATGATGCTAGGGATTATAGTAGTTGCTGTCCTCATAACAAATTTATATTCTTACGTTTTATATAAAAAAGAAATGCGATTGTGAGCAATAAGGGATTGAACTGTACTAGTCAAATTTTATATTTATAGTTTCTATGTGTTAAGAGATTTTAATACTCAGTGGGGATAACGAAAAAGCTCGCTGAGTAAATTTTTCGCTTTTAGGTCTGAAAATTCAGTTAAAAAGATAGTTTGGGGGAAATCACATGTTAGAGATTATAAATTTTAGTAAGACATACAAAGGTGGCAAGAAAGCAGTAGATCATTTAAATATTACTGTTCAAGCAGGAGATATCTTTGGATTTATTGGGCATAACGGTGCGGGGAAAAGTACAACAATTAAGTCGTTAGTTGGAGTTATAGATTTTGAGGAGGGTGAAATTTTTGTTGATGGATATTCAGTAAAAAAGGATCCGATTGCATGTAAGAGAGTAATGGCGTATATTCCCGATAATCCAGATTTATATGAGCAATTAACAGGAATTCAATATTTAAACTTTGTTGCGGATGTGTTTAAAGTGTCTGCAAAAGATCGGGAAAAGGAGATACAAAAGTATGGAGATGCTTTTGAGATTACACCGTACCTAGGTGATTTAATATCTTCTTATTCACATGGTATGAAACAAAAAGTGGCGATTATATCAGCGGTTTTGCATAAACCGAAATTATTAGTTTTAGATGAACCCTTCGTCGGTCTTGATCCAAAGGCTGCTGTAGTGTTGAAAGGTATTATGAAGGAGCTTTGTGAAAAGGGAAGTGCGATTTTCTTTTCTACGCATGTTTTAGATGTGGCGGAGAAGTTATGTAATAAAATAGCGATGATTAATAGAGGGAAATTAGCACTTTCAGGGGAAGTGAATTCTTTAATAAAGGAAGGCTCATTGGAAGAGCTCTTTATGAAGGAGCTTGCTAATGAATATTAGTAGTCTAGATCTTTTAAAAATCCGCTTGATAACACAGCTTGGCTTAAATACTTTTAAATACGAAAAAGATAAGAAAAAGAAGCAGAATAAGATTTTACTGACAGCATCTATTGCCTTGGTGGGTGTCATGTTAATGCTATATTGTGGTGCCTCAGCATATGGGTTGGTGAAACTAGGAATAAGTGAAATTATCCCAGTTTATGCACTAGTTATTAGCAGTGTATTGACGTTGTTTTTCACTATATTTAAGGCAAATGGAGAGATTTTTGCTTTTAAGGATTACGATCTTTTAATGTCATTACCGATTCGTGTAAGTACTGTTATTACAAGTAGGTTTTTGTATTTATATATGCTGAATACACTCTTTTCAATCATAATCATGCTACCAATGGGAGTTGTTTATGGCATACATGAGAGGCCATCAGTTTCTTTTTACTTTATGTGGTTTATCAGTATGTTTATAGCATCTTTAATTCCAACAACAATAGCAGCGATCTTTGGAGCTGCTATTACGGCAATCGCTTCTAAATTTAAAAATACGAATAAAATAACTACGACTTTAAGTTTTATAGTAATTATTACATTCGGTTTCTTTATGCTAAAAAGCGGAAATGCTCAATATAGCCTTAATGATATGAATGGAATGGGTGCAATTGTTTCAGAGCAATTAACTAAAGTTTACCCATTAGCTAACATGTTTCAAAAAGCAATTGTTAATGCTGATATTGTAGCTTTCATCCTATTCGTTGGGATATCAGTTATTTGGTATTATCTTTTTGTAAAAATACTTTCGTTAAAATATAAGCAAATAAACACAGGGATTTCCACTTATCATATGCTTTCAAATTATGAGATTCATAGTATGAGAAAAGAAAGTGTATTGGTCGCATTGTATAAAAAAGAGCTGAAACGTTTCTTTTCTTCTACAGTGTATGTCATAAATAGTGGAATGGGAGTCGTGATGGCTATAGCTTTCTCGCTAGCTATAGTTGTAGTAGGACCAAGTCAATTAATAGCGTACCCTGGAATTGAGACCCTGTTGCAAAAGGTTGCGCCATTTGCTATTGCAGCAGCGATTTCGATGACGTGTACAACATGTGTGTCATTGTCATTAGAAGGAAAAAATGTATGGATTATTAAGTCGTTGCCTATAGCGCCAAAGATGATCTATGACAGTAAAATTCTTGTGAATCTTTCATTAAGTATACCTGCATCAATTATTAGTGCCGTATTATTGATAATAAGATTAAAACTAGATGTTTGGAGTTCCCTTTTAATCGTAATAACACCGATAGCATATTCATTCTTTTCGGCAGTATGGGGGATTTTTATTAATAATCGATTTGGTTATTATGATTGGGTATCAGAAACTCAAATAGTAAAACAAAGTGTAGGATCGTTTGTCGGTATGTTTGGTGGCTTAATTACGGCTGTTATACCTGCCTTGTTAATCGGTACTGCTACGATCTCGAACTACAGAGTATTTACTTTTGTAGTTGTTATAGTGCTTGCGATTATTACTATTTTCTTGTATAAGAACGAGTCGAGAAGAAGTATAAAATAAAAAGCTGCTTTTCCTTTAAAGAGGAAGAGCAGCTTCTTTATTTTGAAAAATTTTAGACCTTTATATTACTTTTTTAAAACAGGTACCCATATCTCGCTTCTGAAATTCGGCGACGATATATCTTTCTGTTCATTCCACAATATTTCCGGTCCTTCCGCTAGTTCATAGTTCGAAGAAGGGAACCATTCGGAATAAATACGTCCCCACACATTTTGTAATGCATCAGGAAATGGACCGATAGCTTCAAATATAGCCCACGTTGAAGCTGCGACTTCAAGTTGTTTGAATTGCTTTGGACAAGTTTTTGTTGTGGCTACCCCAATATAATGATCGAGTTCTCCTTTTTCCTCCATTCTTCCTTCAGAAAAGTTAGTAGAGGCACTAATAATTCCAGTAGGTTCAATATTTGAAAGGGACTTTAATGTTTGGATAGCCCCCGGATCTAAACTTTTCCACATAGAAGCAATTTCTTCGTTTACACCATTAAAAACAATCGGTACTCCTTTTTGTATACCAATGATTTGAAATGGCTCTTTTTCTTCAATTCGATAGTTCATTTCATTTCCTCCTTGAATAGATAGTTGGAAGGTCATTGGTGAATAAGCTTTCAAAGAACGACTAGTCCTTCGAGCTTCGGAAGGTGTTATTCCGTGCAAATTTTGAAATGCACGTGTAAATGAATCTGGTGAGTTGTATCCATATTTGATAGCGACATCAATGACTTTTGCATTGCTATCTTTTAGTTCAAAGGCAGCAAGAGTAAGACGTCTACAGCGAATATATTCTGATAGTGATATGCCAGCTAAAAAAGAAAACATTCTTTTGAAATGATATTCGGAGCAGAAAGCTATTTTTGCCACTTCTTTAAAATCAATTTCGTGTGTAAGGTTGTCTTCAATATACTGCATTGCCGCATTCATATTTTTAAGTGAATCCATTATATGACCTCCTCTGTACATAGAATAGCAGGAATGAAATAACTACATCCGACATTTCATGCACAACTTTGTAGGGGGCATTTTTAACCTTACAAAATTGTAATGTTCCTGTAAGGAGAATGAATGGATGGCATGATATTCCAATGTTATAGTAACAAAGTACTTTAGCTCATTAGATTAAATTTTGATTTCTCCGCTTATGTGCCTTACATAACTGTCATGTTTGTGTAAGAAACATCGATAGTGGCAAGAGTAGAGAGTGTATATAGTTGAAAATAGAGAATAGAAGAAATGAGGGATGTCGAGATGAAAACAGTGTTAGAAGCAAAAAATATTGAAAAAGTATATGACACAGGTGGGAATAAATTTGCAGCTTTAAAAGGTATTAACTTACAAGTAAAAGAAGGTGAGTTCGTTGGAATTATGGGACCTTCTGGTTCGGGTAAGACGACTCTTTTAAATGTTCTTTCTACAATTGATAATGCGACGAACGGTGAAATTTTAATTGATGGAAAAGATATCGTGAAGATGAACGATGATAAGCTGGCGTTATTCCGCCGTGATCATTTAGGTTTCATTTTCCAAGATTATAACTTATTAGATACGTTAACGGTGAAAGAGAATGTTGCGTTACCTCTTGCGTTATCAAAGGTGAAAGCGAGTGAGATTGATCGCCGCGTTCTTGAAATCTCAAAGAAATTCGGCATTGATCATATTTTAAGTCAGTTCCCATATCAAGTGTCGGGCGGACAGAAGCAGCGCTGCGCAGCATCGCGTGCGATCGTTACAAGTCCTAGTATGATTTTCGGAGACGAGCCGACTGGAGCACTTGATTCTAAATCAGCGACAGATTTATTAGAAAGTATGAAGTCGTTAAATGAATATGATAACTCCACAATTTTAATGGTAACGCACGATGCATTTGCGGCGAGTTATTGTAAACGAGTTATTTTCATTAAAGATGGTGAGTTATATAAAGAATTACACCGCGGTGAATTAACGCGTAAACAGTTCTTCCAAAAAGTCGTTGACGTAATGTCTTCCATTTCTGGAGGTATGGCTGATGACCTTATCTAGCATTGCCCTCCGCAACATACAGCGGAACTTTAAAGACTACTTTGTATATTTTGCATCTATGATCTTTAGCATCGTCATTTATTTTACATTTAAGGCGTTGCAGTACAATTCACAAATGGAAAAAGCTGCGGAAGGTTCTAAAAAAATTAGCGGTGCGTTTCAAGTTTCAAGTGTCATGCTAATTATATTCGTAGCGGTGTTCATTATATATTCGAACGGCTTTTTTACACGAAAGCGTAAAAAAGAAGTTGGACTATATTCGTTACTTGGTATTCGTAAAAGACAAATCGGTAAAATGCTCTTTTATGAAAATATGTTAATGGGATTAATGTCTTTAATTATAGGGATTGCGATTGGTAGCGTCCTTTCGAAACTATTCCTTGAATTATTAGTAAGCATGATGGGATTAAACTTAAATGTACATTTTGAAGTACCGATGGCTGCAATTGTTGATACAGCAATTATTTTCTTTGTGATTATATTGTATACATCACTTCAAGGATATCGTTTAATTTATCGATTCAAGCTAATTGAACTTTTCCGCGCTGAACGTGAAGGAGAAGCAATGCCAAAAGGATCAGTAATTATGGCATTAATTTCAGTTTTCTTAATCGGTTCAGGTTATTTCTTAGCATTAATGTATGTGAAAGCACTTAAGTATGCCGACTTTATGGTAGTCGCACTTTACATTTTACTGGCGACAGTAGTAGGTACGTACTTACTATTTATGTTCTTTACAGTATTCGTATTAAAACGTGCAAGAAATAATAAATCATCGTTTTATAACGGTATGAATATGGTAACGACGTCACAGTTACTATATCGTATTAAAGGAAATGCAAAGTCACTGGCGACAATTTCTATTTTAAGTGCAGTAACATTAACAGCGGTTGGTACGTCAGTTACGATGTATTACAATACATTTACACAATCAAAAGTAGCTGCGCCTTACAGTTATTCTTATGAGAAAAAAGATGAAGAGCTAGATAAGAAAGTAAATGCGATCCTTGCTGAAGAGAAGGCGAATCACCCTGTTAAAGATCAATTTGAAATTGAGACGGTTCCTGTAAAAGGGAAGTTTGAAGGGGATAAAGTGGACTTCATTCTTAATCTAAACTACACGATTTCAGAGACATACCAGTTTATGTCTCAGTCCGAATTTAATAAACTTGCTAAAAAAATCGATGCAGAAACAGTGAATATAGCTACTGGTGAAGCATTTATATATGACAGTTCTTATATTGAAGGGTATGAGTTTAGTTCTCAATATAAAGGAAGTAAAGCAGTATTCCAAATTGGCAATGAAACGAAGACATTAACGATTCAAGGTGCAAATAATACAGCACTTACGAACTTAGGTGAATTAGTGATTGTCGTTTCAGATGAAATGTATGAACAAGCGAAGCAAGCATTTGGAACACGTACTGTAAAAAATATTGATGTAAAAGATGAAAGAAATAGTAAAGTATTAACAGAAAAATTAGCAAAAGTGATGCCAGCTGGTGAATCAGAAATGGTACCATCATTTAGAGATTTCTATACTGGTTTCCAAATGGGGCTTGAAGGAACGGGACTAATGATGTTCATCGGAATGTTTTTAGGACTTGTATTCTTACTAGCAACAGGCTCCATTATTTACTTTAAGCAATTAACTGAAGCAAATGCAGATCGTGAGCGTTACGTTGTACTTCGTAAAGTTGGTGTAACGAAACAAGAAATGAAAAAAGCTATTGCAAAACAAGTAAGCTTTATCTTTGCGATTCCGTTAGTAATCGGAATTCTGCATAGCTTATTTGCACTAAAAGGCTTAGCAAACTTATTACCATTTGAAATTATGATTCCGCTTCTAATTAGTATCGGAGTATATGGCGTCATTTATATTGGATATTACTTCTTAACAGTTCGCTCTTATTATAAGATTGTGAGCGCGAAGTAATAAATGAGCAGCTATCGCTATAGGCGGTGGCTGTTTTTTAATTCTTCATAAAATCTTAAGAAATCTCCTCAATTTTTATTAAGAAACGATAGTTATACTTAGAAACAAGTTAAAAACTATTGAACGAATGGGGAGAGGTTTATGTGCAGCTCATAACATTCTTACATGAATTTATTAAACATCCGAAACATACTGGTGCAGTTGCGCCAAGTTCAAAAATATTAGCAAAGAAAATGGTAAATATAATTGATTTTAATAGAGCGAAATGTATCGTAGAGTTAGGGCCTGGTACAGGTGTTTTTACGAAAGAAATTATGAAGAGAAAGAAGAAGGAGACAATATTTCTTCTTATTGAAATTAATGAAGTGTTTTGCAAAGAGTTAACGAGAAAGTTTAAAAATGAGCAGAACGTCATTGTTATACACGGTTCAGCGGAAAATATAAAGAAGTATATGAAAGAGTTAAATATAGACTACATCGATTATGTCTTATCAGGATTGCCTTTTACTTCTTTACCAGAAGAAGTTTCAAAGCGCATTTTAAACAATGTAATGGAGGCGATACATGAGAACGGTGAATTTATTACATTTCAATATTCACTTGTGAAAAAAGGATTTATACAGCATTTCTTTCCTGAAATTACACTCGAAAAAGTGTGGCTCAATTTCCCGCCAGCTTACGTCTTTAGCTGTAAAAAAGAGCTAAGGAGAGCGTATGCATAATGGAATTGCACGAATTATTATCTTATATTGAGCAGTACGGTTATTGGGCATTGTTTTTCTGCTTATGGTTAGGTATTATCGGTATGCCAATTCCAGATGAAATGATTGTAATGAGTGGTGGTTTTGTATCTTCACTAGGGATATTAAGTGTCATTCCAGCGTTTTTATTAACATATTTAGGTGTCGTATCTGGGCTATCATTAGGTTATATATTAGGGAAAATATTTGGTACAAAAGTACTTGATAAGCTAATGAAAAAGAAAAAGGCGAAATATCTTTTGAAATCTCAACAAATGGTAGAGAAGTATGGCCATTATGCGTTAGTCACAAGTTACTTCATACCAATTGTAAGACATATTGTACCGTATTTAGTTGGAATGAATAACATGTCATTTAAGATGTATGCCTTGTATTCCTATACAACAGGATTTGTTTGGACACTTGTTTATTTTGTGCTCGGTTCTTTATTTGGACAACATATTGAAAGTATTGTAGCGATCGCGATAGAGTATGGCGTGTATTTTGGCGGGATTGTTTTTGGTGTTGCGAATGGTGCTTATTTATATAAGCAAAGAAGAAGTACAGTGATGAGTAAGTAAATAGAATAGAGGTTTACGCTTATTGAGAGTAGTATTAAAAGGGAGAGTTATTTTGTAGAATAACTCTCCCTTTTAATGTAATAGCTTCTTATTGCTTACATTAGGCATTGTCTGAAATACAATTATATAAATTGTTAATATGATTGTATTGATCAGATTGGCTAATATAGTCATAAAATCACTTGATGGAGTGATAAGAACAAAGATTGAAAGTGCGGCAGAAGCAAGTGGAATGAATTTTTGTAGAGCAGTTAACTTTCCATCTTTATGAAACTTTGAAGATTGAAAGAAGCAAAGTAAGAAAATAAAGGATGTAAATAATAATCCTAAATACCCCCACCCATCTTCAATATACCAAGGTAAAAAGCTCATTCGTGATGTGAAAATAAATAAATTGAAAACTAAGGTGCTAATGATTAACGTATTTAAAATCGTGATATTTGTCTGTTTTTTCATTTGAATTATACTCCGAAATTTATTTTATCCCGCTATTTGTGGGTAGAAGAACCCCACTGATTAAAGTTGCACTTTATTGAGATGTTTTTGCCATTTCCATAAATCGCTGTTCAATTTCATCCAATTCGAATGAGTGGTATATTCTGCGGTCTTCTTTATCTAAAATTCGATAATGTTGAGATAAAATATTTTGTTGTATTTGATAACCGTTTAATTCTTTTATTTGTCGCCACCACACTTTTCCTCCTAACGTCTTCGGGAAGTTCGTATTGTAATGTGTAAAAGCGATTGTTTTTATAATTTCATTCACATCATCTCCAAATGTCATCTGGACTGTATCGCTCTGTTCGAAGAGTGTTACGACACAAACTGCGCCTGCCCATGTTAGCGTGCGTCTTCCTTTTTCGATTTCCACTAATGTTTTCTTCGATAAACCAATAATTTCTGACATTTTATCTTGGGATAAATCACTTTCAACACGGATGAGTTTTAATTTTGAATTAACGAGTTCAATAAATTCTTGTTTATCCATAATACGGCTCCTTTTTCGTTATAGTGTAAAATTACACTAAAGGTGTAATTTTGTCAATGTTAGTATAAAAAGTTACTTTTTTTGTTTTGGTCTTTCTAATTAATATTTCACTTTTAGTTTAAGAAAATGTTAAGAAACCGTACGAGTTTTTATTAAGAAATACGCTCTATACTTAGAAACATCTTAAAGAAAACATAATGAAAGGCGGAATATAGATGAAAAGATTTATCCTTGCATCATTACTTGTCATCATAGCAGGAGCTGTATATGTATTAAATGGGAGCGCTAAGCTAGATCAAATGAATCCCTTTCTTGATATAGAGGATCATTATGCAATAATTGATAACGATGGAAAAGAGTTAGGTGGAAATAAAGGTCGTGAATATAAAGTGAAAGCTTATGATGAAAATGGTAAGGAAAAAGAAGTTACAATTGATGGAGTAGATGAATTACAAAAAGGTTCATACTGGCATGTGCTTACGAGAGGCGAGTTCTTGCGTGATAAAGTGCAAGTAACGATAGATAAAATTCCTGATGGGGCGAAGGCTAAGTTAGGACTGTAAGTATAAAACCGATTCTTAATGAAGGAATCGGTTTTGTTATTTTATGGTAAAGTGTAGTGGGAGGGGGCAAGAATGATGCTACTCATTGTTAGTCTTATTTTAATTGGATTTATGTGTAGTATGAGAATAGTATCCTTACATATGATAGAACGAGAAAAGATAGAAGAGCGATATGTATATTGTCCAAAATGTGATGCGAAAATTAGAAGAGGAAATTCTGCTCCTTTTTGTTCGAAATGCAATGTAACATTTTAACTATAAAAAATCCAAAATCACTTTGTATGGTTTTGGATTTTTTATGTTGAAAAATCACAGTGCGATTTCAGAAAAATGAAAGAGAAAATGATGTTCTCTTTCGCTTTTTTAGTTAAAATAGGGTGTACATAGCAAGGTTTAAATGGAGTGTTATATTTGGAAATTCTTATCATAGTAGGGTGCCTATTAATAGGCATCATTTTTATTGGTCTAAGTATTTATAGGTTTGTAAAATAAATAAAAGAAAAAGATTCAAAAAAAGATAAATGGACAGTAGTATCACAAAATATTCTAGGGCTATTTTGTGATACGCTGCAGGGAGGTGCACCGTTCTACTTTTTAATTGGTGCACTCTTTTTTGTAGTGGGGCTTTTATTTCTCTATATGGGAATGGGATGGGTTGAAATTGATTAGTTGGCGCTAGAGAATCAATTATATAGTCGTAGAATTAAGAAGGAGAGAGTAAATGCCGATTATAAGAGATATCCGATTAAGTTTTCTAAAGAGAAAAGAGAATATAAGCAGTCTAGAGATATTACAATCAACATCCTCGAGTAACTATGAGGAAGAGATATCTTTTTTAAAAGAAACGAGCTGTATTACTTCTTTATACGAGCGACATATGTCAAAGTTAAGAACAGACTATGAAAAAGTTATCTTGATTTACTGTGTGGATGATATGTCATTATTAAATCAGTGGGAGAAGAAATATCGAATTTTTCCTGAATATATGAATGTGTTTGTAGAGTATGGGAGTGTAAAGGATTTTCCATATTTATCAGATAGAGAGAAAAAAGAATTAGCACTTCAAATCGTTCATACTGAAATGAAGAGTTTAGCTGTGGAATGTGATTGGGATATAGAGATGTTAGAAAAGGCATACAATAAGGTACTGGATTTGGATTATAAAAATGAACTTGTATATATAAAGAAGAGTAGTCCGAATAAAAAATATGTATGTAGTATAATTTGGCAGCATGAAGTGGCTTATGCTGATATTTACTTAGAAATAAGAGAGTATAGAACGAGACGGTTAATCAAAAAGGAAAAGCTTATTAGAGAAGAAGATATGTATAAAATGTTTAATCATGTTAGTGACGTGGCATGGAAATTAAACCATAAAGTGATTTTGATGAATGATAAAGGGAAAGCTATGTGGATGTTAACCTTTTTGGAGAAAAACGATCCAGATAATTTAGTTTGGAAGATGGAAAGAATTGAGGAAAGTTGATAAAAAAAGAGCTTGAAACAATTCAAGCTCTTTTTTTATTACTATTTATGTCCTAAAATACGCTCAATCTCGTGCACACTTAATTTACTTGCCTTAGCAATCGTTTCAAGTGGTATACCAAGATCATACATACTTTTAATCATTTGAACTTTTCCCTGTTGAACCCCTTCTTTTCGACCTTGTTCAATGCCTTTTTCAATCCCTTTTTTTATTCCTTGTTCCATTCCTCTTTTTATTCCTTCTGTCTCTGCGTGGGCGAATTTTGCTGCTTCATCCATTAAAACTTTCTCCCTTGCGTCATAGGCTTGTCGGAAAGAAGAATCTTGACTCATACGTTCCCATTTATTTATCGCTTTTTGTAAAATAGGATCTTGGTTCATAGCAATATCCTCCAATGTTTTAGTTAAGTGCTCATCCTCATTTGCTGAAAGTAATAAAAGCCAACGAACAAATGGATCTTTCCACGGATTTACTTTTTCTTCATGCCATTGTTCTGTTAACTGTGGGATTTCTACAATGTGAATCTCTATGTCATCACTTAAGCGTTTCTGTTGTTGTGTATTCCATAATGTGCCCGTTGTATGAAATTCTTTGTGATCTGAAAACATTATGAAGTTCAATAAATTAATGGTGATGGTTTTATGAAGCGAACTGTAAGGCATCCCTTTTTGTAATTGGGATGTGTATAATTTTCCCCAATAATATAAACTACGTTTTATCATATCGTGATTATTATTGAGGTCGGGTAAGTCGGAGTCCTCGCGGACTCTTTCTCCCCTCAGAACCGGACTTGTCCGTTTCCAAACATCCGGCTCAAGCCTTCTTTTTATCCCAAACAGCTAATCGTTCTTCATCCATCATACGCCATTCTATTACCTGGATTCTTTCTCGAGGCGTTAATGAAATATGTTTGTTCACTTTCTTGTAAATATATGCTCTCTCTCGAGAGATAGGATGCTTTTGATGGAGTTGAATGTGACAAGATGTATGTAGAAGTTGAAGATTACCATATTCATTTGTTCCTCCGTACACTTTAGGAACTTTATGATGTATTTCTAGTGCTTCTCCGTTTTGTAGAGCCTCTTCACACATTGGACAGATATATTTCTGTTTCTTTGCGATTTTAATTCGAGTTAGCGTATTATTGTTATCAAAATCTTTTTTATTTCGTTTGGCAAAATAATGAGAGAGTTCAGGATTATCTGGGCTGTTTTTGTATCTTACTCCAATATGTCTTACAATGGGAGTCCAAATCATTTTATAGATTTGATACTGTGTCTTTGGACAGGTAAGAACCCATTTATCATGACCTCCATATTTAGGTTTTCGAAAATATTGCTTTACAATCCATTTCCAACTTTTCTTTGGATGTAAGTGTTTTACATGTCGTACTACATTTCCCCAAATAAAGTAGTCCATGGATGAGAAAACCTTTTTCGATACTACATGTCTCCAGTAATACGCATACCCACGTATTATTGAATTTAAGTTTGTTAGTAGTGTATAAACAGGTTTTCCTCTTAACTTTTGAAAAGTTGTTTTAATTTTCTTCTTAGCTTTCTGGATACTTGTTTTTGAAGGTTTTATTAACAATTTATTCTTGTCTTGCACATATTGTTTAATATGAAAACCTAAAAAATCAAAGCCCTCAGTGATGTGAGTAACACGAGTTTTATCCATTGCTAATGTAATTCCGCGTTTCTCAAGATATGGTACTAACTCTCGATACAAGGATTCGGCTTCTTTTTTGGTTTGACAAGCGATGATAAAATCATCTGCATAACGAACCATTGCCTTTGTGCATTTGACATGAATATTATAGGCAGTACCCTGTCTTTTTGTATTACTTTTACTGTATCTGATACCGAGTTCTTTCTCCATGCCATGTAAGGCGATATTAGCCAAGAGCGGTGAAATTACACCTCCTTGAGGGGAACCCACTGTTGTAGGATGAAACACTTGGTTATCTACATACCCAGATTGCAGCCACCTACTAATAATCTCTTTGGCTGGGAAGTTTTGAATTTTCTCTAAGATATGTTCATGATTGAGATTATCGAAACACCCTGCAAAATCCCCTTCAAATACCCAAACTTTTTTACTTTTGGAGTTTAGTTTATTAAAGATATTCGATAGCATCATGCGCACTACGCTTTGGACGGAATCCGTACGAAATGGGTTCAAATTCTGCCTCCCACTCCGGTTCCGGGGCGTTTCTGACGATATTCTGCCAAATTCTATCCCTAACTGTCGGAATGCCCAACGGGCGTAATTTTCCATTTTTCTTCGGAATGTGTATGCGCTTTACTGCTCTTGGACGATGTAATTTGATATTTTGGTAGCTCATTTGATGAAACAATGCCACCCTAGACCTAGGTGACAATATACGTTCTCCATCGATACCCGCTGTGCGCTTCCCACGGTTTATTTGTGTAACTCTTTTAATTGATAACAATAGATTCGCTTTGCTTCGAAGCATAAGACGTTGTAATTTTCTTACTCTTCTACTTTGGTTTTGTTGTTTGGCACGAAAAATTCGTTGTCGTAACTTCCTTACATACCTTTCGATTTCTTTCCATTGAATTGTAAACCAATCTGTAAGTGAAGGAATAGCCGACGCCTTGTGAGCTGTATCCATAACTAGATTCCTTCCTTTCGGCAGAAGTTTCTTTCCGCTTTTTTTCGTATTGAAGACCTGTTGGAAGTCTGCACCCTTTCGGGTTGCATCATTAGGTTTTTTTCCCTGGATGCTATTCGCACAGTTATGAGTTCCTGTTGTCTTTCGACCTTGCGACTTTCGCTTTTTCCAACATCCCATACCCTCTATAACGTCATTTTGCCTTACGACATCCTTACTGTACAACGTACAGATTATATAGGGCTTACCAAGTTCCACTTCTAATAGATACGATGAGGGAAGGTACCTTCTTCTACTCCGACGGATATGTAGGTTGTCTCTCAGTGGCATCCAAAGTCCACTTTTCTAATCCGCAATCCCAATGTATCAACGTCTTTCATTAGGTTCGTAGTAACGAAGCTTAAGAAGATTCACTGTCGTTTACCTTTCTCATCTTTCCCTAGCACGGATTGAATGTACGTTCATCGCTTCCTTAGGAATTCCCTCATGCAACCAACCCTGCCATTACTAGCAACGCTGTTTTGGGTGGGAATATTCTTGACAACTAGAATAGCGTATCCTTATGGATACGCACTATTATGAAGCGACTTCTTGTCGCGCCTGTATTTCTACATTTACTTTTGTTCCTGTGTTTAATGTCGCTGAAATGTCTAAAATAGATAACTTATCCTCTTCATATTCCCGATGTAAATGTGGATCTTCTAGTTGTAGGGAAGCAATGGGCGACTCTAAAGACTCTTGTAACATAGCGTTTAAAAATGCAATTAGAATATCTTCACTACCATTCGTACCAAACAATTGTTTAAATGCAAAATCAATGCGTAAATTAACTAACTGTTGGTTGAACACAGCTTTTCCTCTCCCTTGTATCAGGTTGTTTCTTTCCTTCATTTTACCTAAAAAGAACTAGGCCATGCAAACAGACCCTTCTGCTATTTTGTTAGTAGTAATATTAGAAAATGAAAGGCAAGTAGGTCTATGTTATACTCTAGTGAAATCAAAAAAACAATTTTTATTTATATTGAGGAAAAGGTGATACATATGCAAAAAGATATTTTAAAGTTATTAGATAAAAAGCAAAGTAAATATGAATTTCCTGCCTTTGATAATGAATATATGGATATTTCGCAAGTGAAATTCTCTCTTTTCTTTAAAGATACTAAGGATTGGTTAATGGTGTTTCAAATTGTCGGTGTAGGTTCATTAGGTGTATTTAATGATATTCAAGTATATGGCGATAGAATGAATCATTCAATTGGTGATGACGGTATTTTGCAAGTAAAAGATGGAGATTATGAATTATTTGATAATGAAGGTGAATTTATACCGGATATTCATAACGGTAGTTTAAAAATTCGCGATCATCATTTTGAATATCAATTTACAGAAGAAGATTATGCGAATAATGGAATAGAAGTGAAAACGAAAGAGTCTTATCCAACATATTTCATGCGTATGCTTGCTGCTAATGACGAAGCTAGAAAGTTATTATGGTGGGATAAAGAAGAAATTTTAGAAGAGTTCGGTTTAAAAGGTGATTGGGAAGTAGCTTATGAAACGGAAGAGTGGCAACATGTTGAAGAAGAGAAAGTAAGTGAAAATGAATTCTTCCAATCAGTAGCTGCAGCGATAGAGAAGCAAGATCCAAGTGTTATTGTAGATAAGGATGCTAATACGCACTGGAAAAATTGGGTAGAGTTTGATTACGAAAACTCATATTAAAAATGAAAGAGTAGATCAAAGCGCATTTTTACTAAAAAAGACTATCCGAAATGTTAAAAATCGGATAGTCTTTTTTCATTAAACAACCGCAGGATTATAAATCATCGTAAAGTGCCCTTGTAATAGTTCAATATGACACGGTGTATGGAGCGAGCTTTCTCCATCAGTATCTACTTCTTTTTCTTCTTCTGTTTCAATCTGAATGGATTTCGCTTTTACGTGGAAGATATCATTTTCGTTTGAGTCTTCAAATAGTTTCTTTCCGATATAATCTTTAAACGCTTGAATGCCTGTTGATTTGACTACGAAAATATCAAGTGTTCCATCATCACATTTTACGTTCGGAATAAAGGATGGGATACCTCCGAGATATTCACCGTTTCCAACCATAATAAGGACAGCTTCGTCTTCATATACTTGTCCGTCGTACGTAATTTTTACTGGGAATGTTTCAGCGTTTTTGACAGTTCGAATGGTGCTTAAGTAGTAACCAATTTTACCAAGCTTTGCTTTCTCTTCCGCATCGATATTGTTTGATACTTCAGATACGAGTCCAATGCCCCAAAAGTTTAAGAAGTGTTGCCCGTTTGCTTTTGCGACGTCAACTGGTTTTACATGTCCTATTGTAATAAGTTTTGCTGCTTCTGCAATATTTTGCGGAACGCCGAGTGTGCGAGAGAAGTCGTTGCAAGTTCCGCCTGGAATGATTGCAAGTGTAGGTCTAGTTTCAAGAGGGGCTAAGCCGTTTGTGCATTCAAATACAGTTCCATCACCACCAAAGACGATAATTAAATCTACTTTACTAGCAAACTCCTGGCAATATTTTGTTGCATCACTTTGCTTTTTCGTATGGAGGATATGTAGATCAGGAAAAGTTGCGGCAAGTCGTGGTACGATTTTCGTTAAGTTCGTGTGTAAATCGCCTTGTCCTGCTTTCGGATTTATGATGAGGAGTACTTTTTCAAATTTTGTCTTTGTCATTTTTATTCTCTCCCTTTGTCTTTTACGAATCGTGATAGAAAATAAACTTCCATCAGTAATTGATGGAAGTTTATTTTTTTATATTATTCCGTTACAACTGAAGCGATAAATGGTAAGTTACGATATTTTTCTGCGCAGTCGATACCGTAGCCAACGATAAATTCGTCTGGAATTTGGAAGCCAACATATTCAGCTTTTAAATCCACTTTACGGCGTTCAGGTTTATCAAGTAACGTACAGAATTTCAATGCTTTTGGTTTATGCATAAAGAAGTGATCTTTTAAGAAGTGAAGTGTTAAACCAGAATCGATAATGTCTTCTACGACAATTACGTTTTTTCCAGTAATGTTTACATCGATATCTTTTAATAGTTTTACTTTTCCAGTTGTTTCTGTTTGATTTCCGTAGCTAGATGCAGAGATAAAGTCGATAGTTACTTCGTTTTTAATATGACGAATTAAATCAGCAGCGAATACGAAAGATCCTTTTAATACAGCAATTACTACGATTTCTTCTCCTTCAAAATCACGTTCGATTTGAAGAGCTAGCTCTTTTACTTTTTCTTGTAATTGTTCTTCGGAAATTAAAGTGTCTTTTATTTCAATTTTCATTTGAATCCTCCTACAGTGTAAAACTTGTGAACATTTCGACTGTAAAGGATAGAAAGGAAAAAGTCAAAGAAGATATAAGGTTTTTACAGAAATCCCCACAAAATAATCAGATGATATGATATACTGATTACATTAAGAAAACGCTTCCATAAAGGGTGGTTATGATGAGAGAGAAAGAGTATACAAGTGCAACATTTATAAAAGCATTACTTTTAACAATTGTTCTTGGTATGTTGGCGTACATAATTGATATACCTGCAATTCGCATTTCACTAATTGGAATGACTTTAGTATTAGGCGCAATTTCCCACGGTATGATGTCACAGCTGCAAGAAGTTGGACTTGATGATATGAAAGATCATATAGATAAGAAATGATAAACCTTCACGTATATAGAGTGAAGGTTTTTTCGTTTCTTACAAAAATGTAAGGTAGTTTGTAAGACAAATCGATAGTTGCATAGTAGTGTTTTGGATAAACTATAAGTGTAAGGTAAAAGGCAAGCATATTTTAGGTAAATTAAGTTTTAGGCACTCTATATGTGAAAAAGGAGTAGGAGGGCATGGAGAAACATTGGACGACCTTTTCTTTTTTAGCAACTAGTAACACCGTAATGCTAGCTGGAGAAATGGATTTTTTGCATACGTTTGATCGAGAAGACGATCATTCTTCTTCTAAATTTACAATGAAATGGAGTAAGTGGAGCGATAGTTGTAAATTAGAAGAAGAGGCCCCTAACGAAAGGCAAAAAATTATTTTAACAAATCCTATTAAAGCATGGGTCGTTCAATGTCGTAAGTGTAACGTCAAAAATCACTTCAAGAAAACTGAGCCGAGACAATTAGTTATCACTCCGGCCCTTTCTACTTCTCAATCACGCGAAAGTAACAAATAAATATCGAGACACATCAAAAAAAGCATTGTACTATACGATGCTTTTTTTATTTTTACGAAAAATCCCTTAGCGTAGAAAAGATTTGCTATGATTATGGAGGAATCTTATATTTTATATATGGTAGGAAATGGAATTAAAGTGAAATTAGAAAAGGTGTGTATGATGAAAAAATATAGTGTAATTGCAGTAGCCAGTTTATTGACAACAAATCTATTAGCGTTTCCTTCTAGTTCGCTAGCGGAAATTGAAAATAAAACAAGAACTAATATAGAAGCTTTACAGAGTATACATAGTGATAGACAGAGTGAATTGCAAAAACAATTTGATGCTATAAAAGAGCAACAAATGGAATTAGAAAAAAGAAAAGATATTTTGAAACAGCAAGAAGAGTTATTTAATAAAGTTGACGAATTAAAACAGAAAAAAGAAGAATTACTAAAACAAGATAGTGAAGATAGAGAAAGATTAGAAGAAGTTCAGCAAAAATTAGATGAATTAAAGAAACAACAAGAAGAACTTGAAAAGAAGAATCCGTTAGAAGTACAAGGAAAGAATAACCAAGAAGAAACAAACTTGAATGAATTAGAGGAACAAAAAAAGAAGGAGGAGCTTGAAGAGAAGAGTCGATTAGAAGGAAACGAAAAGAATAACCAAGAAGAAACAAATCCTGAATTAAAAGAGAAACAAAAGAGAGAAGAATTAAAGAAACAGCAAGACGAATTACGAGTAAATCAGCAACAATTGGAGCAACAACAAATAGAGTTAAAGCAGAAAGAAGAGCAAGCAAGACAAGAACTTGAATTAAAGCAAAAGGAAAAACAAGAGCTTGAGTTAAAGCAAAAAGAAGAGCAAGAAAAACAAGAGCTTGAGTTAAAGCAAAAAGAAGAACAAGAGCTTGAGTTAAAGCAAAAAGAAGAACAAGAGCTTGAATTAAAGCAAAAGGAAGAACAGGAAAAAAGAGAAGTAGAATTAAAAAGGGCAGTGAGTAATTTACAAGCAGCACCACAATCATTCCCTGATGTTCCAGGGTGGGCGGAAGAGTCTGTTAATTATTTAGTGAATAAAAAAGTAATTACAGGAATGCCGGATGGAACATTTTCACCGCATAGCGTATTAAGTAGGGCTGAAGCGGCTACAATTATGGCTAAAGTTTTAGGATTAGAAGTTAAAGAAGGGGACAAGCCGACCTTTATAGATTCGAAAGATAATTGGGCATCTTCCTACATTGCAGCGGTGGAAAAAGCAGGTGTTATTAAAGGTGAAGGAAACGGGAAATTTAATCCATACGGTCAAATGACAAGAGCGGCAATGGCAACAATGCTTGTACAAGCATATCAATTAGATTCGAAAGTTAATGGAGAATTACCGACATTATTTAATGATGTGAAAGATCATTGGGGTGAGAAATTCATTAATATTTTAGTAGAATTAGGTATATCAAGTGGTATTGATGGAACACAGTGGCAACCTGACAAATCGATAACACGTGCTGAGGCAGCGCGACTTGTTGCGGTAACAGATCAATCTAAAGATAGCGAAGTAAAAGTGAAAAAGGTAAATATAACGAAAAATTTCTTTACTTATAATGGTCCATCATTATCATCAGGTATTTCAAATGAATATGTATCACAAGAAGTAAGAGTATATGAAGAAAGAGATGGTGGATGGATAAAAATTCATACGGATTTGGGTTTTAAGTGGGTGTGCTTAACTGAGAAGAAAGTAAATATAACGAAAAACTTCGTTACATATAATGAATCGTCATTATCGTCTGGTATTTCAGGCGAGTATACTCCGCAAGAAGTGACGGTTGTTGAAGAAAGAGAAGGCGATTGGATTAAAATTCGTACGAGTGTAGGCTATAAATGGGTATGTCTAACTGAAAAGAAAGTACAGATTGATAGAGACTTTACTACTTATGATGCTCCGTCACGGTCTGCGACTATTTTAGCGTATTATGGACCACAAACAGTAACTGTTGTAGAAGAAAGAGGAACGTGGCTTCGTATAAGTACATATGCAGGATACCAGTGGTTAGATACGAAAAAGGAGACAAAGTATTTATCTAAAGTATTTTTTGCATATGACAGCCCTAGTTTTGTATCACGTGTATCAGGGAAATATTCTCCGCAAACAGTAGAAGTGTATGGCGAAAGAGCAGGTGGTTGGATTCAAATACAAACTAATAATGGTTTGAAATGGGTGAATGAAGGCAATATTAATCTTAGTCAAGTGATATTGAACGTACCATCAATTTACCAATTTCCAGAATTACACAATGGCTGTGAAGTAGTTTCTTTACAAATGCTTGTGGAACATCAAATTGGTCGTTCATTAAATAAAGTAGCATTTGCGTTTGAAATGCCTTTTGATCAAACGAAATTAAAGAACTATAAAACATCATCACAAATTTGGGGAGATCCAGATGTAGGGTTTGTAGGTGATGTGACAGGAAATACGCCAGGATATTCTATTAATCCAGAGCCATTAAAAAGATTGTTAGATAAATATGCAAGAGGAACGAATTTAACAGGAAATGATTTTTCAGTCCTAGAAGATTATGTGCGAAATGGGAAACCGGTTGTTACTTGGGTAACTGTAGCACTAAATAATCCTAGACCAATTACAACATGGAAAACACCAGGCGGAAAAATAATTAATGGGCGAATGAATACTCATGCGGTCGTTTTAACAGGTGTGGATGATAATTATGTGTATTATAATGATCCATTTTATGGAACGAAAAATGTGAAAGTGAGTAAGAGTTGGTTTGCAAGTATTTATAACCAAATGGGGAAGAAAGCTTTAAGTGTAGATTAAATAAAAAAGGTTATCCAAAAGATTATTTTTGGATAACCTTTTTTTATAATGAAATCTTTAACAGAATTCCATTTCATCTGCATCTTATATTTACATCTCTTGTTTATTCTAGTAATACATCCGGTGCGACGTGATGTATTACTAGAATAAAGTATAAAGGGAGAGAAATAAAATGAAAAAAAAACTATTACCAATTTGTGCAATGGCACTTTTAACAGTAGGATATTCTTCAGTAGCGAGTGCTTCTACTGGAACATTAACAAAAGAAGAAACGGCGCAAATGCAGCAAGATAAAGCTAAAAAAGAAGAAGCAATTAAGGAACAGCAAAAGAGCGAAGTAGAGAAAAAAGAAGCAGCACAAGTACAAGAAAAAAGTGATATGGCTAAAAAAGAGGAAGCAATAAAAGCAGGGCAAAAGAATGATACAGCGAAAAAAGAAGTAACACCACAAGTGCAAGAAAAGGAAGCTCTTGCAAAAAAAGAAGCAGCAATTAAGGCAGGGCAAAAGAATGATGCAGCGAAAAAAGAAGTAGCGAAACAAGCTGTACAAGGTGAAAAATTACCAAACACAGCATCAAATAATGTAGCAATGATGGCATTAAGCGCATGTCTTGTAGCGATTGGGACATTATTTGGTTTGAACCGTCGTAATAAAGTTAAGGCGTAAATAAAATATTTTCCTATAAAGAATGGGATAATTTCATATATTAAAAATGGTAGGCTACTCCTACCATTTTTTGCATGGAGGGATTCACAGTGACAGTTCTAAATCGTATTGGATTTACGTTAATGATAGTAGGCTTATTAATGGGAGCCTATTACGCTTTTGAATGGTACAAAGGAAAAAGTTCTGCACAAGATTTAACGACAGAAGAAATTAAAAATTTTGAACAACAAACATCCAAGCAGCATTCTAGCGAAGTACCAGTAAATGCACAAGTACCTTCTTCTCAAATACAACATAAAGAAGGAGAAAAGGTAGCGATGTTAAATATACCGAAAATAAAGAAGAAGTTTTCTATATATTGGGGAGCGAATGATGCAACATTGAAAAAAGGAGTCGGTATGTTTGTTAGTGATTTAACGACAACACCATCTGGAGGGGGGCATACTGTACTAAGCGGGCATAGGGATACTGTATTTACAGATTTAGGAGAGTTAAAAGAAAAGGATACTCTTATTTTAGAGTATGATAATAAAACTTACACATATGAAATTCAAAAGACATGGATTACCCATGCGGAAGATCGTACTGTTATTGTAAAAAAAGAAGAACCGACATTAACAATGACGACTTGTTATCCATTTGATTATATAGGGGATGCACCGGATCGATATATTATCGAGGCAAAGTTAATTACGAGTAATTCAAAATAAATTATAGAGCTTTGAATAGTAATTTCTTAAAGCGAGAGGGGAAGACATAGATTATGTCAAAAAACATTTTACTTGTTGAAGATGAAGATATTTTACGCGAAATATTAAAGGATTACTTTTTGAGTGAACAATATAAAGTGCTTGAAGCGAGAGATGGAAAAGAAGCTTTAGTCCTATTTGAAGAAGAAGAGGTCGATTTAGTTATACTTGATATTATGTTGCCGGAACTTGATGGATGGTCTGTTTGCCGAAGGATTCGTAAGACGTCCGGGGTTCCCATTATTATGCTGACGGCACGTGTAGATGAAGATGATACGTTACTTGGGTTTGAGCTTGGGGCAGATGATTATGTTGTGAAACCATATAGTCCGCCTATTTTATTAGCGAGAGCGAAAAGGTTGTTAGAAAGTAGAAAAACAACAAAGAAACCTTTAGAGAATGAAGATGATACGTTATCAATTCACGACATTCACGTCCATTTTCCGTCACGTACTGTTACTGTTGATGAGGCAGACATTAGTTTAACGCATACAGAATTTGAAATATTAGTGTATTTCATGAAAAACCAAGGAATTGTACTAACAAGAGAGCAATTAATTTCAAGAATTTGGGGATATGAGTTTGCTGGGGATGATCGAACAGTTAATAGCCATATTCGTAATTTGCGAAATAAATTAGGAGAGAAAGCAAAGTACATTACAACTGTAGTGCGAACCGGTTATAAATTTGAGGGGAACATATGAGAAAAGGTATCGTACTAAAATTATTTATCCTTACAACAGCATTATGTATGTTAATCTTAGCGACGATTTTTATTGGACAAACGATATTTTTCAAACAATATTATGCGAATCGAAAAGTAGAAGATATTAAAGTGAATTTAAATTCCTTTAAAAAGAATTATTTAAATTATACAGGAAATGCAGAAGGAATTCAGAAACTGGAGCAAGATTTTTTAAGAGAAAATAATACGTGGATTACGACGTTAGATCAGAATGGGAATTTAAAACATGCGGATGATTTTTATGTGGAGATTACTTTAAATCGTTGGATGGAGAAGGAGTTTGGAAAAAAGGTAATCAAGATTCCTTTGTACTATCTCATGAACATAGATGAAATTGAAGGTGGAACACTACCTGAGTTGGAAGGACGATCAGTTTATTTTTATGGACTAAAAAGAGAAGAGGGCTTCATCGCATCTTATTTACAGATAGATGAGATGAATTTGAGTTGGCTTCATAAACCGTTAGGTAAGAAATTAGCTGAAAAAGAGCCTAAGATGAGTGAGGAAAAACCAAAAGTTGCTCAAGATTCTATCTCTGGGGAAAGAAAAAAAGTTGCAGGAATTATGAGCGGTGAGGAACAGAAGAGAGCGGCTCGAAATTCAGATTTCAATCTATCAGGGAAAATTACGAAAGTACAATTCCCTGATGTAAAAGGACCTGTAAATCCAATTTATAAAAATAATTTATTTTTGGATAATATAAAAGAATTTCAAGCTGATTTATTATTAAAAGAAGGTAAGCAAATACAAGATGCAACACGAATAATGGACTATGAAAAAAATGATATAAAATATAAATTATTAATGAAACCAATAACAGAAAGAGACGGATCAGTCACATATATATATGCGATGGCTTCTTTACAGCCTGTAGATGAGGCTGTACAAATGGTGCAAGATTATTACATCTATATTGTTGCATTTGTAGTCGTTCTAATTTTTCTAGCCTCGTTTTATTACTCAAAACAAATTGCAAAACCATTACTAAAAATAAATGATACAACGAAGAAAATAGCTCATTTGGATTTCACAGAAAAAATTCCGATTACTTCAAAAGATGAAATTGGTGATTTATCGCAAAATATTAATACATTATCTAATAAACTACATTCACATATTGGACAGTTAGAACAAGATATTGAAAAAGAAAGAAAGTTAGAAAACACAAGGAAAGAATTTATTGCGGGTGTATCGCATGAACTAAAAACGCCGCTGAGTATTATGAAAAGCTGTATTTCCATTTTAAAAGATGGGGTAGCTGAACATAAGAAAGACTACTATTTTCAGGCGATGGAAAAAGAAGTAGACAAGATGGATATACTAATTTTGGATATGCTTGAATTAGCTAAATTTGAGTCTGGTACATATAACATGAAGATGGATTCCTTCTATATAGATGGAGTGATTGAAGAAATATGTGAACAACTTTCAGCGGAGATAGAGAAAAAAGAACTGAGTGTGCACAAACATATATGTCCAGCAGAAGTGATTGGGAATCAAAATAGAATTGAACAAGTAATTGTGAATTTTATTACGAATGCAATACGTTATACACCAGAAAAAGAAGATATTATTATTTCCACAATAGACGGGAAGGATCATATAAAAGTATGTGTCGAAAATAAAGGTACCCACATTGAAGAAGAGCAATTAGATAAAATTTGGGATCGTTTTTATAGAGTGGATGCAGCTCGCCAACGTTCACAAGGTGGAACAGGGCTTGGACTTGCAATTTCAAAGAATATTTTAGAACTGCACGATGCTGAATATGGGGTAAAGAATACAGAAGATGGTGTGTTATTTTACTTCTATTTACCGAAAAAAGCGTAGACAATCATGTTACGCTTTTTTAATTTGTTTTCATATTATCTTTACCTAATCTTTATTTTGGAGCAGTATAATTTGGATAGAAAATGAGGTTATGTAAGGAGTAGATGAACCGTGCATAGCAATTGGCTAAGTATAATGGTATTTATTTTCTTTTGTGCATTTATTGTATTTTTAATTGATATTACGATATGAAAGAAGAGCGCTCATTAGGCGCTCTTCTTTGCTCTATTCATTTGATAAGCACCGATGCTTTTGAATAAGCGTGGTGAAGTTGTAAATAAAAGAATTAGTAATACAGTACATAGTATGAAAGAGCCGATCATTGTACTGCCGTTTACAATTAATGAATATAAGACAGTTGATTGTCCTTTAGGTGCATATTGACCAAAGAAAATAATACCAGCAATAAAGTGACAGAAATAACGTGCAAAGCTGCCGACAAATGTGGCAAGGATAATGTAAACGAGTGCTTTTTTTCCCTTGTTTTGTTTTGGTTTATCTTTGCGACTACCGAAACTTGAATGCTCTGCATTATTGTTTTCTGAGGCAAGTGTTTTTTGAATTGGGCGATAGAATAAACCAGCAAAGCCGATAAAGGCAAAGGCAACGAAGTACTCAATGAATGCTTGCACTGGTGTTAGAATGTAGGCATCACCTACGACAATTTGTAATAGTCCCCAAATTAAGCCGCCTAAGAAAGCCATTTTGAAGCCCCAGCGGTATGCAATAATAAAAATAGGAATCATAGCAAATGAGATGGAACCACCTGTTGGAAGTTTGATTGATAATGGTAAAATGTCGATGACCAGGGCGAAGGCTGCAAGAATTGCAGATTCGATCATCGCTTGTAAATTGGTGTTACGCATGTTGTCTCCCCCTAAATCCAAGTTGTACAAAAAAGAATAGATATCATAGGAGGATACGAAATACGTAAATAAAAAAGAGGTATGTATTTCGGACGTTTGCACAATCCCTGCGTTAGCATTAACTAACAGGTTCGAAGGGTCGGAACGAAGTGTTCCCTCTCAGCGGCATGGCTCCCCCTGTGATAACGAGATTCTTTATTTGCTATTGTTTATTGTAAGCGAAATGGATGGGAATGGCAAATGCACTTTGTATGACAATTATTGAAATATAATTGTATTGAAATGTTAATAAATATGAAGCAAAAAGATATAGTCCAAGTGAAATAGAGTGTGATATAATTTTTTTGAAAATAATTATCATTCTCTTCTGAGGGGGAAGGTTATGAGCTTAGTAGATATTAAAATTGGTGAGAAAGTGTTAGTAAAAAGTATTCAGTCGTTAGATCAGTTATTGAAGCGTAGACTAGCTGCTTTCGGTCTTGCGGAAGGAAGCGAGCTTCGCATAAAACAGAAAGCGATGTTTAAAGGTCCTTGTACATTGGAGTGTCGTGGGCAGTTAATTAGTATTCGTCATTGTGACGCGAAAATGATAAAGGTGGAATTAGCGTGAATAAGGTTGCTTTGCTAGGGAATCCGAATACAGGGAAAACATCATTATTTAATGCACTTACTGGTTCTTATGAGTATGTAGGGAACTGGAGCGGTGTAACAGTAGAAAAGAAGGTTGGTAAATTAAAAGATAAGCAAGGAACATTAATTGATTTACCAGGCGTGTATGATTTGAATCCAGTTTCACGCGATGAAGGTGTCGTTACGAATTTTCTACTAACAGACGAATTTCATCATATGTTAAATATAGTGGATTCTTCGCAATTCGAGCGAAATATGCATTTAACATTGCAATTACTTGAATTTGGTAAGCCTGTTTCAATTGGTTTAAATATGGTTGATGTGGCAAAGCAAAGAGGAATTGTGATTAATGTAAAAAGGTTATCAGAAATATTAGGTGTAACAGTCGTTCCTGTCATCGCAAGAACCGGAAAAGGCTGTGAAGAATTACTTACTACTCTTCATGAAAAGAAACAAAAAGAGAAAAAGCCATTCATTATTTCATATGGTGTACAAATGGATGAGGGAATTGGAGAGGTAATCGCTCTTTTAGAGAAAGCGAATTATGAGCATCCAAGATGGTTAGCCTTACAATTTTTAAGCAATAACGAAGTAGTAGAAAAAGAAATGAAAGCATTACCAATTTATAAGGAACTTATAGCCATTCGATCTCGTTTAGATGGAAAACTTGATTGTACGTTAGAGGAGCACATTTACAAGACTCGTGAAGCGTATATTGAAAAGTTAAAAACAAATGTTATGCAACATGAGAAAGAAGGAAAAATTCCTTTTTCGGAAAAAATCGATAAGTTAATTACACATAAAATTTTAGGACTTCCAATCTTTTTAGCAGTTATGTTTTTTATTTTTCAGGTTACGTTTACGTGGATTGGTACACCTTTATCGGATATGCTGGATGGATTTTTTGGCGGACAACTTACTGATTGGGTTACAGCTGGGCTCACAAGTGTTGGCGCTTCTGACTTTATTCAAGCACTCGTTACAGAAGGTATTATTGCCGGCGTAGGTGCGGTATTAGTATTCGTTCCACAAATCTTTGCACTATTCTTTTTCATTTCATTATTAGAAGACTCGGGATATATGGCACGAATTGCAGTTGTTATGGATAGAATTATGGAGTTTTTCGGTTTAAACGGAAAAGCGTTCATTCCGATGATTATCGGCTTTGGATGTAACGTTCCAGGTATTATGGCAGCGAGAACGATTGAACAAGAAAAAGAAAGATTACTTACCGTTCTTGTAACACCATTTATGTCTTGTTCAGCACGTTTACCTGTATATGCATTATTTGCGGGAGTATTCTTCCCTAATAGTCAGGCAACTGTTGTGTTCTCTTTATACATTGCAGGTATTGTTCTTGCATTACTCGTTACAAAAATTATGTCACTTACTATTTTAAAAGCGGAAAAATCTATTTTTGTAATTGAGCTACCGCCTTACCGTGTGCCACAAGCAAAAACGTTATGGCTCAGCACGTGGGAGAAAGGTAAAGGATTTGTTCGTAAAGCAGGTACATTCATCTTCGGTGGTTCTGTTGTCATTTGGTTATTAAACTATGCAGGTCCATCAGGATTTGGTGTTGATATGGGAGACAGTTTCTTAGCGATGATTGGTGGATTTATCGCACCACTATTTGCACCGCTCGGTTTTGGAACGTGGCAAGCTGCGGCATCCCTTTTAACAGGATTTTTAGCGAAAGAAGTTGTCGTTTCTACAATGGCAATTATTTATGCGGTTAAAGAAGATGTGCTAGGAAATGTAATGGGAGCACATTATACTGCGCTATCAGCGTATGCATTTATGTTCTTTATTTTATTATATGTTCCATGCTTAGCGACAGTAGCTGTTATTAAACGTGAAACTGGATCGATGAAATGGACAATTTTCTCTGTCGTTTATCCGCTCGTTGTTGCTTATGTATTAACGCTCATTATATACCAAGTTGGATCCTTACTCGGATTCTAGAAGGAGATGTATTGCAATGATGGTCAATATTATAATTGGAGCTATCATTTTTGGTTATGCAGCATATACGTTAGTTAATTTTGTAAAGAGAAGTAAAAAGGGAAAATGCGCAGCATGCTCGTTAAGTAAGTCATGTCAGTCGCAAACTTGTAGCCCGGATATGGAGCAAATCGCTCATAAATAGAAAAAAGCTTTGCGAATTTCGCAAAGCTTTTTTTGTTTTACTTTTTAATTTTTACAAGCTGAGAAGCTTCTACTCCATTGTAACCAGGGAATTCTTTACTAGGGTCTTTATCGAATTTTAATACACCAACAGATTTTTCATCACCTTTTACATTTCCATAAGTTGCATCGTCAACAATTGCGAACATATCTGCATATGCGCGGCCACTTCCGATAATTGTGTTGCCTTCGTATTTTAATTTTGCCCCATCAAGTGTAGCATTTTCTACTTTATCTTTTGCAAATAACACGCCTTGTTCTGTTGTTACAGCTGGTAATTTATCAAGTGGTTTTGTATCATCGTTTTTATCAACTTTGCTAAGTAACTCTTTCTTCACCAGTTCTTCACCAGTTTTCTTATCCATTACAAGAACTTTTTTACCCTCTAATGTTGTCATTTTCATTTTATAGAAGTCTTTTTCTTTCACTTCTTTTTTATTTTTATCTGTAACTTGTTGAACTTGCTCATCTGTTCCGTATAGTACAAAGCCGTTCGCTTTTTCTCCTAATAAAGAACAACCTGATAATGCTCCGAATGAAATTGCTGCTGCTAATCCGATTCCTACTAATTTTTTCATGATGATTTCTCCTTTTTATATGTTTTATAGTAAATACAGTTTTTGTATTAGTTCTGAAATGATGAGAAGCTTGTTCGTTGCTTCTGGTATTAGTGTATAAGAAATATCGGAATGCAACTATCGAGTTAGCTTACAGTAACATTACAATAATGTAATTTGGTGAAAGTACATAAAAATAAGTCAATTCTAAAGAGGATGAATGAGAATATATTAGGAATACAATGTTTTATATGGAATGTCATATTATATTGGCTGTATTTTGGAAATAACATGTAAGGACATCTTAGTTTTGTTATAATAAACACATAGGTTGTAAAAATGAATATTCTTTACTGTAAAGGGAGATTTTTCAGTTTTCCAAGTAGTGAATTTGAAATATGAGGTATATCATAGGAGGAATTTGGATGTCTGTATTTAAACGATTAAGAGATTTAACTATGTCGAATGTGTATTCATTAATTGAAAAAGCGGAAGATCCAGTTAAGATGACGGATCAATATTTACGCGATATGCAAGCAGATGTACAAGAAGCTGAGAAAAGTGTAGCAGCTCAAATCGCACTTGAGAAGAAATTTAAAATATTATTTGAAGAGCAAGAAGCACTTGTGAAAAAACGTGAAGAGCAAGCTCATATGGCTGTTCAAGCAAGCAATCTTGATCTTGCGCGTCGTGCTCTTGAAGAAAAACAAAACGCAGAGCAAAAGATGAATGAGTATAAAGCAAGCTATGAGCAAAACAAAGCTGCTGCCGATAATCTTCGCCTGAAGCTAGAAGAAATGCGTAAGCAATTAACAGAGCTGAAAAATAAACGTGAAACACTTGTAGCACGTGTAAATGCAGCGAAAGCACAAAAGAATATTAATCAGGCGATGTCTGGATTCGATTCAAATTCAGCAAAAGCTGGTTTAAGCCGTATGGAAGAGAAAGCTCTTCAATTAGAGGCTGAAGCAGAAGCAAGTGGTGAAGTGTACAAAAAAGAAAAGTCATTAGATGATGAATTCGCAAGCTTAAATAAAAATTCTGTTGTTGACGATGAATTAGCTCGTATTATGAAGCAGTACGAGAAATAATATAGAATAGACAAAGAAACCGACATGTCTGAAGAGAATTCATGTCGGTTTTCTATTATCTTTTAGAGGAGGTTTTGCAATGACGTGGATGAATGTTTTAGCCATGCTTGTATGGACTGGAGCGAGTGCGGTACTTTTATTTGCAATTATGTGGGTTGATTCGATTTTTACAAAATACAATGATTTAAAAGAGATAAAAAATGGAAACATAGCAGTGACAACACGTTTCGTTATGAAATTATTCGCTCAAGGATACATTTTGTCACAATCAATTACGAAAGCGAATGATTTATGGCAAGCGCTTCTTGCTTCAGCAGTTTCTTTCGTTATTTTATTAGTGGTAGAAAAGTTCATTGAGTTTGTGTTAAAGAGAATGTCAGGTTTAGATTTAGAAGAAGGAACGAAAGAAGGCAGCGTAGCACATGCGATGTTAGCTGGTTCATTACATATCGTTGGGGCACTTATTTTAGGTGCTTGTTTATAAAGAGAAAAGGAGGGGTAGATTGTGAGCTTATTTAAACGTATTAAAAATATAATGAAAAGCCCGGAGCCGCCAAAGCCAGAAAAGAGTCTGTTAACGTTAGCTCCTGGCGATATGATTGAGGTTTCGTTAGTAATGTACGAATTAACTGGGAAAACGAGTATGCATTCTCGCAAGGAGATCGTTTTAACACTGCAGGACGGGAAAGATATTCGTTATTTAAAAATTGAAGACCGTGAAAATACGTATTACAAATTGTATACACCGATTGACGGTCGTTTAGATTCAATTGATGAAATTCCGACGACGATTGAAATGGATGATATAGAGTATCATATGGAAGAACAATATAATGGACGTGTTGTTGTAATGGGAAAAACGCCATTCGCTGCCTCAGAAGAACAGTACGTATGGGAATTCCAGTCTGACAACCGCAAATTATTACGTGTTGAATGGCAAAATGGTCGCACAATGATGTATGAGGGAGAAGCAATTATTCCTGCTGATGTACAAATCATAAGAGCAACATAAGGGGGGCGTAATCATGTCAAACCGATTGTTTACCATGATTAAATCGTTCGTGATCCCTATACTTGCTATCGTTACATTACTTGTTATTGCCGGTTATGCTTTATCGGGCTGTCAAAGTGGTCAGGCGAAGTCAATTCAGGACCGTTATCCGCTAGAGTCTGTCGCAAAGGATGGTAAACAAGAATCTTACGTGTATAGGGCTGCCAATCGGTCAGTTCCTGAAGTTGCAAAGGAACTTATAGCCGAAAGGAAACCGAAGCAAGCATCTAAAGAAGACGAAAATCAAATGTTCCTCGTTTATTCCGATAAAATGTATAGTTTACAAAAGGATAAAGAGAAACCATCTGATACGTTAATTGAAATAAGTAATGAAGAATTTGTCCGTCAAAATTACCAACCATCCTTCTTACAAGGATATATTATGGGGAGTATATTAAACGATATATTCGGTTCTAGAAAATCATCATACGGTGATTATCGCGGATATAATGACAGACAAAATCATAAACCGGTTATCCCGGAAAGACCACCTACGAAAGAAGAAAAGAAAACCCCGCCTCCAATTACGAAGGAAGGGAAAGGATCTATCATTAAGCGAGGCGATAATGTAGATCCGAAATCATCTGTAGGTGATAAAGGAAGTATTACGGAAAAAGGAAGTAAAACGACGCCTCCGCCTTCTACCGGAAGCAAAGGGAAAATTACAAAAACACCAGGTGGCTCGAGCGGATCAGATGTGAAGCCGAAATCATCTATTAAAACGCCGCCAAAGAATACATCTCCTCCGAAAACGAGGGTCGGTGGTTCAGGGAAGATTACGAAGAGAAGATAGTATAGAGACCGAAAAGTGAAATTTGCTTTTCGGTCTTTTTTTTATTATGGGAATTAATTCCTTATAGCTGGTACAATTAAGTTATAAGGAGGAGATTATTATGAGTATATATAAAAGGTTTAGTTTGATTATGTTCCTCGTCTTATTCCTCAGTTTGTTTATTAGCACAACGATGAAATTTCACTTTATAGTAGGTATTCTATGGATACTATGTACATGTACTCTCTTTCTATATGTTCCGCTTCGCTTTCAACATGAAGTGCCCGCTTTTCAAAAATACGTAGAGTGGATTAAGAGAGGAGGAAGATGGGGGAAGTGAAATTATATCAGCCATTATTAGAATATATCGACTGCAACTCCAAATATATCAGCGATTTTTACAATATATCGATTTACCGAGAAAAACTGACAACGACAGCAACTTAATAATAAAAGGAGGCTGCACCAAAATTTTGGCACAGCCTCCTTTTTCATAATGATTAATGAATATCACGTTTCTTAAAGTTACCGCCTTTTACTTCTGCTACGTCATAAACTGTAATAAAGGCATTTGGATCGATTTCATTAATAAGTTCTTTCATTTTACTTTCTTCTAAACGGTTAATTACGCAAGAAATTTCTTTGAATTTTTCTCTTGAATAACCACCGTATACTTCGTTATACGTTGCACTTCGGCCTAAACGATCGCGAATGGTTTCTACCATTAATTCAGGCTCTTTTGTAATGATTTTAAATGCTTTCGAACCACTTAAACCAACTTCAACGATATGAATCACTTTCGAAGCAATAAAGTAAGCAATTGCCGAAAGGATAGCTCCTTGAAGGCCGAATACTGTTGATACGAAAATAAATACGAACATGTTTAAGAATAAAATAAGGTCACTCGTTCCGAAAGGTAACTTACGAGAAAGCAATACAGCTAGCATATCGATTCCATCTAATGCTCCACCGTTACGTAATGCTAGTCCCATACCAAAACCGATAATAATACCACCAACAACTGTAACTAATAATGTATCGCCTTCAATAATAGCTGGTATTCCGTGCATGACAACGGTACCTATTGCTAACGAAGCAATCCCGATAATAGAATAAATTGCAAAACTTTTACCAATTTGTTTATATCCTAACCAAACGAAAGGAATGTTAATAACTGCGATTAGAGCTCCTAATGGCAATCCAAATAATCTTGAACTAACGATACTTAAACCAGTCACACCACCGTCTGATACGTTATTTGGAATTAATACGGCTTCTAATCCGTATGCTGTGATAAATGCCCCAATAATAATCATCAAAGCTTTTGAAGCGATTTTTAGCTTATTGGGCTTGTTTTTGATAATTTTCTCCATGTAATTTCCTCGTTTCAAACTAGTTTCTTATTTGTTACGTAATTCACACCTAAAGTCTATTTTAACATTTTACTTGAAAAAATTCTCCTTTAATGGATGTATGCAGGGAATATTATCTTTAAAATATTTTTGAAATGAGTATAAGAAATCCCATCCTTTCAAAGGATGGGAGACTATTAAGAAATGATAAAACTAAGCACGGATAGGAATAAAAAGAATCCTAAAATAGCTCCGCAAACTTTCATATGACGTTTACGTCCCATCACAACAATTGCGACATATTCACGAATCATTGCGTTAGGCCAGTAATAAAACGCAGTTTTGGATCCAATTCCTTGGCTATTAAGACCCGCTTGTTTTGCATATATACCAGCGCGGAAAAGATGGAAATTATTCGTTGTAAAAATACTTCTATACTTACCTTCGGGCTTTAATGAATCCATAATTTCTTTAGAGAACAACATATTTTGATATGTGTTTACAGAGCGATTTTCTTGCACTGTATGTTCAAGAGGAATTCCTTTTTCAATAGCGTAATTTTGCATCGCTTCTGCTTCCGGAAGCCCTTCATCTGGACCTTGTCCACCAGAGAAAATGATTGTTGGTGGTGTATTCACAGCGGCTTGTTTCCAGTAAAAGTCGATTGCTTTATTAATACGACTTGCAAGTAATGGCGGTACTTTATCATTAATTAAGCCGCTGCCAAGAACGATGATGAAATCTTGATTACGCCTTGGTCTGTTGAATTGGTACAGAAAATAAGCCGTTAAGAAGTTAGATAGGTGTATAAAGAAATATACGGTTATAAGAGAAATACCAGCGAAAATAGGCTGGAAATGTGATGAGAACAAACTTGCTGGATTTATAATAGGGAGTAACATAAAGAATAAAATACCTAAAGCAGCAATGAGTGTTAAACAGTTAGTGAAACGTCTTCCTTCTCGTTTCATTAAAATTCTAGCATTCAGAAATAACCCAAACATTAAAGCGACAATACCAAAAGGAATCATAATGATAAGTGCTAAAATAGGTAGCAATATAATTGAATGCAGGGTATTATTGCCTGAATCATAGGATGTAATAGTACAAAAAATAAGGAAAGAACAGAAAAAGGCATTAAATAAAAAGCCGTTTATTATTTTCCGTGGGTCTTTTAAGTAAGAGATAAGAAAAATAATAAACAATATAAGAGGAATAATTCCGAAATACATAAGTAGTGTACACCTCAATTTGTATAATAATTTGACATACATTCTATATTACATGATTTTATAATTGGAAATGAAAGAAAAAGGATTTTGAATTTTCTTAATAAAGTATATGGATACATATGTTAAAATGTATTCAAGGCGATATATTAAAAGTAAAATGGTTGAAGAGGCACTCTGTGGAGTGTCTTTTTCTTTTTGGTATGTAATTCTGCATATTATGTTTATTTTCAAGGGAAGAGGATTAAAATATAAGTTGTGGATACACGCTATAAAGCAGAATTTTATATTAATATTTACCTCTACTCTTTTTGTACCTAACAATCTTGTAACAATTCATGATTCTGTTTTCTAGTGTGTGTTTACAAAAAGCGGGATGGGGTATATATAAACAGGGGAAAGGACGTCTTCTTGAAAGGCGTCTTTTTGTTTCTTAATATAGATAGTTTTCACTATTAACGTAGTGTAAACTATCTATACTAAACATTAGCAATCTTCCGTATAAAGATTATCAATTCACTATATATTACAGCGGTGTTAAGCTACATATGAAAGGCTTTCTTTTTCAAAATATTACCCCTAATAAAATTTTGAAGAAGTCAACTGTCTCCAAACTTGCCATTAATGCTTAGAGAAAAAGCACTCAATTTGAGTGCTTTTTCTTATTGAAACATGCTATTTTTGTAGGCGATGTTCATAAAATAAAAGTAGCGAAATGAAAGTAGGTGACAAAATGCCAGCTATCGTTGAAGGTGTTATTATTGAGAACTGTAACGGGACAATTAACTTAGGTGATAAATATAACGTACATCCGATTGAAAAAACGAAAGCTTATAACGGATCGGGATCTTCAAATACCGGATTAAATGTGAGAACATTCAGTGGTATTAGTACGGCAGATGTAATGGATAGCGATGTGTATGACCAAGTAATTCAATCTACGTTATAATTTTTATATGTAAAATTGCATAAAGTGATATATTTGCCTTGTGATATAATGGAGTTGTGAGCTGTTAGTGATTCTTCTTTATCATAGTTGTTATATTAGAAATGTAACACCTTATCGAAAATCATACGTATACGAAAAAAGACACTTCGCTCGAAGTGTCTTTTTCATTTTAGTGATAGCCTTTAGCAGAGTCTTTATGAATCTTATCTTTAAATATGGTGTAGCTCCAAAGTTGATATCCAATAACGATTGGTACCATGACCATTGCAACGAAGAACATAATTTTTAAGTTTAATTCACTACCTGCTGCGTTGTATAACGTTGTGCTGTATGCGTCGTTAATACGTGATGGTAACATTCTTGGGAACATACCTGCAAAGCCAGTTGTCATAAACATTGCGATTGTTAAGCAAACGAATGTAAATGCAAGGCCAATTTTATGTTTGTACACCATAATAAGTGCTAGTACACTCATTAACATTGCAAGTACTGGAAGAATAAATAGTACAGGATATTCCGTAAAGTTTTGGAATAAATTTGTACGATTTGCAGTTGCTACGTAGAAAATAGCGAGAATGATAGCAGCTGCCATTGAAAATGGTCTTGCGATTTTATAAGCGCGATCCGATACTTCACCAGTCGTTTTAATCATAACCCAAAGGGCACCAGATACGACGAATATAGCAGTGAAGAAAAGACCACCTAAAATACCATAATGGTTTAGTAAGCTAAGTAAAGTTCCTTCATAACCATCTTTTCCAATTTGTAGTCCGTAATATAGGTTAGCGAATGTAACGCCGAATAAGAAGGCGATTAGGAAACTACCAATTGTAAATGCCCATTTACAAGTTTTTTGCCAAATTGGTGAATCGTCTTTATGCATAAATTCAAGTCCAGCGGCACGAGCAAATAGTGCAAGTAATACTAAAAATAGTGGTGTATATAGGTAGCTAAACATATTTGCATATGTGATTGGGAAGGCAGCAAATGTTGCGCCACCAGCTGTAATTAACCATACTTCATTACCACCCCAGAACGGACCAATAGCTTCTTGTAATTGATTTCGTTCTTGTCGGTCTTTCGCAACGAATGGGAAAATCATTCCGTTACCGAGTGCGTAGCCATCAAGAATGAAGTAAACTGTCCAAATTACGCCCCATAAACCGAACCAGATGATTGCAAGCATATCATGAGACATGAGCTGTACCTCCTTCAGTAGCAGGCTCTTCTAATGCAGCTGGTCCTTTTTTTGCGAACTTTAGCATTAAATATACGTCTGCAATTAAAAGTAAAGTGTAGAACAATATTAAACTAATTAATGAGAACCAAATTTGTGGAACTGATATAGGTGATACAGATTCTGCTGTACGCATTAGTTTATAAACTGTCCACGGTTGACGACCTACTTCAGCGACAATCCAACCAGCGTTAATTGCAATGTACGGAAGTAAGACAGACCACATTGTAATTTTTAAATAACGTTTTGAGTTTTCTAGTTTTCCTTTACGGTTTAAATAGAAACCGTACCAAGTTAATGCCATAAAGAACATACCCAGTGCAACCATTAAGCGGAAGCTATAGTACACGAGGTTAACGTTTGGACGATCTTCTTTCGGAATATCTTTTAAACCAACAATCTCTCCAGCAAATGAGTTTGTATAGAAGAAACTTCCGAGTTTTGGAATTGTAAGTAGTTCAAAGTTCTTTTCATTTTTCACATCAGGAATTTGAATGATTGAGAAACCTTGTCCTTTTCCAGTTTCCCAAACTGCTTCCATCGCAGCTCCTTTTGCTGGTTGATACTTAGCTGCTGATACACCGGATTGATGTCCCATAAAAGGCGTAACAGTTGCGGCGAATAAGCCTAACATTAAACCAAACTTAAATGATTTTTTGAAGAATTCCACTTCATTTTTACGTAGTAAATGATATGCACTAATTGCCATAACGAAGAAAGCACCGACAATATAACAACCAATTACAGTATGGAAGAACATATTCCATGCATATGGATTTGTAACAAGAGCCCAGAAGTCATTTAATTCAGCACGGCCGTTACGTACTACGTATCCAACAGGATTTTGCATAAATCCGTTTGCTGTAATAATCCAAAGGGCAGATATATTTGTTCCAAGTGCAACCATCCACATACAGAAAGCACGGAACTTTGGTGAGATTTTGTCTTTACCGAATAACCATATTCCCATGAAAGTAGATTCTAAGAAGAAGGCAACGAGTGCTTCGATTGCGAGAGGTGATCCGAAAATATCCCCCATATATTTGGAGTACTCAGACCAGTTTGTTCCAAATTGGAATTCCATCGTAATCCCGGTTATAATCCCCATTACGAAGTTAATTGTAAATAGTTTTCCCCAGAAATTTGCCATTTTGCGGTATGTTGGATTCAATGTGCGGGCGTATTGAGTTTCCATACATGCTACTAAAATAACAAGTCCGATTGTCAAAGGTACAAATAAAAAGTGATAAAAAATAGTAATTGCAAATTGAAAACGACTCAGTAACAGAACGTCGGACATAATAAATATTCACTCCTTTTTACATTATCTACAGTTAGTTTATAGTGAGAATAGGGGGAAAGTATGTGTGACTTGTTACAAAGCTGTGTGTATATTTTGAAAGAATTATGGCGGTTATCTGAAAATATATTGCTTTTACAATAAAGCAATATCCTTTTTGAGTTTTTCATATTTTGGTACACTATATATGTAGTGTAAATGAGAGAAAAGAGGGTTTTTAACTATGAAGTCATTAGAAGAGATTTTACAATACAATGAAAAGTTCGTTGAAGAGAAAAAATACGAAGAGTATGAAACAGGAAAATTTCCAAATAAAAAAATGGTAATTATCTCTTGTATGGATACACGTCTTGTTGAACTATTACCGAAAGCAATGAATATGCGTAACGGTGATGTGAAAATTATTAAAGTAGCAGGCGCTGTTATTTCACATCCATTCGGAAGTATTATGCGTAGTATTTTAGTTGCTGTATACGAACTTGGTGCCGATGAAGTTTGTGTAGTTGGTCACCATGATTGTGGTATGGCAAAAATTCAAGCAAGCAGTACAATTGAAAAAATGAAAGAGCGCGGCGTAACAGAAGAGAAATTAGATACACTTCGTTATTCTGGAATCGATTTAGAAAGATTCCTACAAGGGTTCTCTAGTGTAGAAGAAAGTGTAGAACATAGTGTGTCAATACTTCGCAACCATCCATTACTTCCGGGAGAAGTACCTGTTCACGGTCTTGTTATAGATCCTGACACAGGAAAATTAGATTTAGTTGTGAATGGTTACGACAATTAAGAATTTACTTTGTCATCCTTTTTATCTGGGACAGGATCAAATCCTCCTGGATGGAAAGGGTGGCATTTTAATATACGCTTACATGTAAGCCAAAATCCTTTGAGTGCACCATGTTTTTGAAACGCTTCTAATCCATAATGAGAACAAGTTGGATGAAAGCGGCATGTTGGTGGTGTCATTGGAGAAATGAACTTTTGATAAAAGCGTATAATACCGATAAAAATCTGTTTCATAATGGTCTCCTTTTCAGCATAGTCTTAAAGTATTATAGCACGACCGTACATAATTCTTTACTAATATTGATTTCCGTTATATCATATTGGATATAACGGAATTAAATTAAAAGCGGGAGAGATGTTATATGCCATCAGTAGAAAGCTTTGAATTAGATCATACAATTGTAAAAGCGCCTTATGTAAGACATTGCGGAGTCCATAATGTAGGTAGTGACGGTATTGTAAATAAATTTGATATTCGTTTTTGCCAACCGAATAAACAAGCAATGAAACCAGATGTTATTCATACGTTAGAGCATTTATTAGCATTTAATTTACGTAAATATATTGATCGTTATCCGCATTTTGATATTATCGATATTTCACCGATGGGCTGCCAAACAGGGTATTATCTTGTAGTAAGTGGGACACCGACAGTTCGTGAAATCATTGATTTATTAGAACTAACATTAAAAGATGCGGTTCAAATTACAGAAATTCCAGCTGCAAATGAAACACAGTGTGGCCAAGCGAAGCTTCACGATTTAGAAGGAGCACAACGCTTAATGAACTTCTGGTTGAGCCAAGATAAAGATGAACTTGAGAAAGTGTTTGGATAAAATGATACTTTAATCAGTGGGTGAGAGTCTTATTGCCTACAAATAGAGGGATAAAAAGGAAAACTGCCTGTGAAAGGGCGGTTTTTTTATTTTGTTAAGAGAAAACTTGCTCTTCTTTTTATGAAAGTATATTAGACACCCCGACATATAAAATAAAGGCAGAACCGAGAAAATAAACAAATGCTTTTGTTTTTTGCTGTTGTTTTACTTCATCAATTCCAAAAAGGATAAACATAATACTTAAAAGGATAAATACCAATGGTAAAAGCATAGAGAAGTTTGCAAAGAGGTTAAGTAGAGCGAGAATGAGGGCAATCGTTGCTAGTATAATTCGAATGTTTTTTAACATATAATCCTCCTTTAGAAGAACAGCATAAATGGACTAACAAAAACAATCGTAAAAAGACTTAAACCGATGCTAATAGCTCCAATTTACTTTTGCTGTTTTGAATGGTCTCAATTCCTACTAAAATGCTATATAAGCTAAAGAGAAACAAAATGATAGGTGAAAAGATTTGAAGGTTCATTGTAAATAAGCTGTATAAACATAGAATTAAAGTAATAAAAACGGTGATTAGTTGTAAGTGTCTTATGTGTATTTTAGCCCTCCTTAGTAGAAAGAGATAGTTACCGAGAGAAAATAATTATAGCGACGATTAAGGTGAATACGCCAGAAAAGAAGGAGAGTGTACTATTTACTTTCTTTTGTTTCTGTTTTTCTTCTGCGCTCATGATGAAAGCCATAATAGATAAGGCGATGAGCATATAAGGCATTGTAATAAGCGCGTTTGTAAACATTCCGGATAGAGCGAGAGCGATGACGATAAGAGCGGATATAATGCGAAAGGTTTTTAGCATACTATTCTCCACCTTTTTCGTTTTTTTTATTGTCCTCAAATGTATTACCTGTTCGAAAAAGCAAAATTGGTGAAAATAATCGTCAATAGGTGATTAAAAGTACATGTCACCTTTAGCGAAAGTAGGTCGATATTAAAACGAAGAACATAAGACTAGAAACGAAAAAATACGGGATACTCATTGATTTCCGTCCGGATTTCAGTTCATTAATTCCCATAAGAATAAAGAAACAACTGAAAGTAAATTGTATGTATGGGAGAATTGTGAAATTATCGGTAATAAGAGCATAAGTGCACAGGGCGAGTGTGAGAAGCATGAGAATTGCTAAAGAAATCCGTAATCCAGTTAGCATTGTATACCTCCTTTTAAATAGAATATTTACCGAAATATTTCTGAAAAGCCAAGCAGTAAAGCACCAGCTCCAGCCATGAAAGCAAGTATGCTGCTAGATTGTCTATGTTTTTTTATTTCTTCTGCACCTATAGTGAAAGCCATAGCCCCTAAGAAAATGAACATGTAAGGCATAATGTCTCTGTTACCACTAATAAAACTATAGATTGCGATAGATAAAGCGATAAGTGAAAAAGTAATTCGAACTCCTTTTAACATAAAGGCCCCTCCTTCTATTTGATATAGGTAATGATGAGGACAATCCAAGAGAAAGTTCCAGCAGCAATACAAATAAATCCGGTTCCTGAATCCTTTTTCTTTATTTGTTCAATTGCGATGCGAAGCATACTATGAGTCCTCCTTATTATTTTTCGAGTAAGGGTTATCTTCTGGTTTATCAACGGAATGTTTATATGCGTATCCTTTATTAATCGTCATGACGGAGAGCACTAATACAATCAGTACGATTATAATGCCGATAATTAATATTTTGAGCATGAAATCCCTCCTTTTCTTTATTTTACATAATTTTGTAATTGATGAAAACAATAGAAATTAAATGGATGAAAGAAGGGTGTTACATGGAGAATAAAAAAACATATTATATATCAGTTGGAAATGGTCAAATTTCACAAGTGAAGACGGCGGACACGTATAATTTTGAAATTTATGCAAATGACGAGGAAATTACAAAGTTAAGAGAGTATTTTGATCAAGCATATGAAGAAGATCTAGGTTCGTTTGTACGCTCCCACGTTCCATTCGTTGAGTATCATCATGATTCAAATAATGATCGATATGATGAACAACTACAAGAAGCATATAAAATGATTTATGATTTAGGAAATCATGAAACGAAAGAATTAGTCGCGCAAATGGGAATAATCAATGGATTATAATTGGATAATATTATGCAGAAAAGCGAGAATATGCTACAATTTGTGGTAGGGAAAGCTTGTAACCATCAATAGGGGAGTAATGGCATGTACAAATTTAAAGATTATTACCACAACACTGTACAATTATCGTTTGAACGTTACCCATTTTCTCCTGAGCCAAAGCATGTTTGGGTTGTATGCCGGTACGGGGATCAATGGTTATTAACGCATCATTTACGCCGCGGTCTTGAATTTCCAGGTGGTAAAGTAGAACTCGGGGAAACACCGGAAGAAGCGGCAGTTCGAGAAGTTCATGAGGAAACCGGCGGCATAGTTTCTGATTTAACTTACTTAGGACAATATAAAGTATCCGGAAAAGACAAAATAATCATTAAAAACATTTATTTTGCAACAATTAGTGCGGTAGAAGCACATACGCATTACGAAGAAACGAAAGGGTCTGTTTTATTAACAGAAATTCCTGATAACATTAAAACGGATAGAAAATTTAGCTTTATTATGCGCGATGATGTATTAGCGCGTACGATGAAACATATAGAAGAAATCGGCTGTTTTACGAAGTAAAATGGCCGATTTCTTTTTTGTGTTTAAGAATAAATGTAAATATATCTTTACATGTTTTTGGGTATATTATACAATTTTGTAAAGATATCTTTACTTTTTAGGGGGGAGAAGATGGTTAATAAAAAAGAAACTACAGTTTCTATTTCGATGTTTAAATTGAATGTGTATGGAGTTATTTTTACAATTTTATTAATGGGGATAGTAGTTTTTTTACATATAACCTTTTTGGAAAAGGGAGAAGTCGGAATTGCATTATCAGGTATGCTTCTTCTTATTTTCGCTATGGTTGCTCTCATATGTATTCATGAAGCTTTACATTTAATCGGTTTTCGCTACATCGGAGGAGTTCCATGGAGTGAACTAAAATGGGGCGTCAATTGGAAGTTAGGTGTTGCATACGCCCATTCCCAAAAAGCAATTACAGTAAAGCAAATGAAGAAAGTGTTAATGTTGCCGTTTTTACCGACAGGAATTTTACCAATTGCAATTGGAGTAGCAATGAATTTTCCTGAGCTTTCATTTCTAGGGATTCTACTAACAGCAGGTTGCATTGGTGACCTTGTCCTTTATCAAAAGGTCTCAAAATTTCCAGACGATGCACTAGTTATGGATCATCCGAGCAAACCGCAGTTTACAGTATATGAATAGTAAAGGGAGAGGAGGCGTTTTTGAACAAAATCCTCCTCTTATGATTGTCAGCTTTTATCGGTAAGTCGATATCTCTTGTCGAATCGCTCATATAATTTCAGTTACTATTGTCTTGTTTTTATCCCCACCTCTAAAAACGAAAGAACCTCTAACAAATCATCTACCACACATGAATGTTCAAAGTCACCCCAAAATGAATCTCTCTTCCAAACGCCAAGAATCCCTACTTGTTCAGAACCAAGCACATCGTTTTCTGGATGATCTCCAACGTAAAGACATTCTTCTGCTTTAACATTTAGTTTTTGCAAAGCACGTTCGAAAATTTCTCGGTGTGGTTTCTTAATTCCTTCCGCTTCTGAAACAAGAATTATGTTTGTATACGTATGTATGTTTAGTGCTCGAAGGTTGTTCATTTGGAAATCAGTAAAGCCGTTTGTAATAATACCGATTTTTATATTGTGCTGCGTTAGTCGTTGAAGTAATTCATGCATGTTTGGGAAAGGAATGCAGTGATGTTGAAAGTTTGTAATGTAGTCATACAGCAGTTGCTCTGGTGTTAAAGTAGTGATGTTGTATTCGCAAAGGAGAGTAGCATATACTTTATCTTTCCACGTATATCCATTAGTATCGAGTTCAAGAAAACGAGAGCAATACTCGGCTTGTTCAATGTTCGTAAAGTGAAGGGAAAAGCGATTATATTGGTCATGAATAAATCGCCCTAAAGACTGATGACGATCTAATAGTGTCCCATCCAAATCGAATAGCACCGCACGAATCATATGCAACCTCCTCAAAGTTTTTATAAATAATTATCGCATATTCGTTGGAAAATGATTATCATATTTTTGTAGACTGTAATGACGGAGGGGCAAATGAAAGAACTGTATGGAAAATTAGTTTGTTTTATCATTTCAATTGGTTTAGTGGCTGGATGTGATATGGCGGAGCAAACTTCGAAAAGAGAGAAAAAAGATGTATGCGAAACGACAGAAGAATGCACACAAATAGGCGATAATAAGCTTCAGAAAGTATATAAAAAGATAGATGGACTTTCAGAACTTGAAGTACTAGAGGATTATGATTTAGAAGGAAGTTCAAGTAATGATATGAAAGAAGCGGAAATGAAAAAAGAGGATGATGAAAATTATTTCTTTTTAGCTTCTTATTATATTGATGGTGATGAAATTGTAGACCCTTATTTCGATAAACTAGATCGCAAACGATTGAATAAGGCTTTCGCTGAAGATAAAGAAGCGAAAGAAGAGGTGCTGATACAACGTCAAGATAGAGGGTATCATCAGTCGTTATGGGATATGTACAGTACTCTTATTCCAGCTAAGTATCGTACTGAAATAAAAGAGTTTGATATGGTAACAGATGGCTACGATGGAATTGTGGCTCATGTTATGCCAAGTATGGAGTATCCGAAAGAGTGGGTTCTTAGTTTAGATGCGCTTGATTCTGCAGTAAATATTGATCAAGTGATGAAAACATTAATTCATGAGACGGCTCACGTATTGACACTGGGACATAAACAAATACCAGTAAATGAAAAGTACTTAAAGGCTTTTGAAGAAGATAAAGATATTTCATCATACCAAAATAAATGTAAATCGCTTTTCTTACAAGAAGGATGTGCGAAGGAGAGCTCTTATATAAATCAATTCCATAATTTGTTCTGGAAACCAATTGAGCAGGAGTGGACAGAAAAGAAAGTGGAAGAAAGCGAAGAAGCTCAAATTGAATTCTTTAAGGAAAAGCATGATGAGTTTGTTTCACTGTATGGAACGACAAATGTAGCAGAGGATATTGCGGATACATTTACAGCGTTTATATTACAAGATTCAAAAAAGGTGAAAGAAGGATCAGAATTAAAATATAAAAAAATTGCTTTCTTCTATCAATTTCCTGAGCTTGTAAAAATGAGAGCGGAAGTGTTAGCAGGATTATATGATGTTTCGAAAACGATAGAACAACAAAGTGGACACTAAGGCGATTGATGTGTTCGATATATGTTAGCCAAGGGAAAACGTGAAGAATTTTACTTCTTTGCGTTTCTTTATGTTTATAAGATTGAAAATTCTGTCTTTTTTAAAAAAGAAGAAGGAACTGAAGCTTTAAAATAGAATTAGTATAAAAATGTCACAAATTAGACACAATTATAATGCGCATATTATAGGGGCTATAAGTTTACTCTCGAGGAGGTAATGAAGCGTATGAAAACGATTCTTGCGGTTGCTGGTCTCATTTGGGTAATGTCTCACGGTTTTCCGATTTTTGAAGGAGAGCAAATTCGTAGTGCATTAAATAAAGAGTTTAATGATTATCATATTATTGATCGAAAAGATAATGTCGTTACAGTGCGTGTGAAAGATTGTTTCCATACAGTTACGGTTGCGAATGGAAACGTTACAAATGAATCAAAAATGTGCGATAAAAGATAAAAGAAAGAAGCTGACTCTGGCGTATCGCTCTAAGTCAGCTTTTTTTTCGTTTTCCGATAAGGAGTTTTTCAAACGCCTCGACAAATACATACATAAGAGTTGCGAGGACGCAAGTGAGCAATACACTGAGCAAGACGAGTGTGAAATTAAAGACTTGGAATCCATAGCTAATTAAATAGCCAAGTCCTTGTTTAGAAACGAGGAGTTCCCCAAAAATAACACCGACCCATGATAAGCCAACATTCACTTTTAACGTTGAAATAATTGCAGGGAAAGATGAAGGGAGAATAACGTGCGTATAGCATTGCCATTTATTTGCGCCAAATGTGTCCATGACCTTTATATAGTTGGAATCGACTTCTTGGAATGCGCTGTAAATAACGAGAATGGTAATGATGATGGAGATGATTACTCCCATTGCGATAGAAGATGAAATGTTTGGACCAAAAATAACAATGATAATTGGACCGAGTGCAACTTTTGGCATTGCATTTAGGACAACGAGATAAGGATCAAGTACGCGGGCTAAAAGTGGCATCCACCAAAGGAAAGTAGCGATAATAGCTCCGAGTACAGTTCCGAGAATAAAACCTACTCCAGTTTCCAGTAATGTCGTCCATATGTGAATCCAAAGTGAACCGTCAATCCATTTCGCTAAGAAGAGATCCCAAATGCTCGAAGGAGAGCTAAAGAGTAAAGGATCAATCCACTCTTTTTTACTAGCTATTTCCCATAGTGCAAAAAAGAGGATGAGCAGTAAAAGCTGTAAAGAACGTGCTAACCATGCGCGCCTGCGTTCTTTTTTCCGAAACTGTTCATGTAGTTGTTTTATATTATCCAAGTCGTTCCAACTCCTTCCATATTTCTTGGAAGAGGGATGGGAAGTCATGGTGGTGGCGTGCTTCTAACGGTGATAAGGAACGAATACTTTCTGGGACGATGAACGTTTTTGCAATTTTTCCAGGGTTCGCCTGCAGTAAATAAATACGATCACTCATCGCGATTGCTTCTTCAATATCGTGTGTCACGAGTAGAGATGTTTTTTTATAGTTACGTAATAATGTGAAGACGAGATCTTCTAGTTTTAACTTTGTTTGATAATCGAGTGCGGAAAATGGTTCATCCAGCAATAAAATTTTTGGATCGGTCGCTAACGTTCGAACGAGTGCTGCACGTTGGCGCATACCGCCGGATAGTTCGCGAGGATATTGCTGTTCTATATCATGCAAACCGACTTGTTGCAAAAGCTTTAATGTATGTTCTTTCGTATATTCGTCATAAATCTTCCGAATATGAAGTCCGAGCATAATGTTTTCTTCAATTGTTTTCCATGGAAACAAGTAATCTTGCTGGAGCATATAGCCCATAGATGGGGTCTTAGTTGTAATCGGTTCACCATCTAAAAATACGATACCTTCAATTGGATCAAGTAGCCCTGCGATGATGGAGAGGAGTGTTGTTTTTCCGCAACCACTCGGACCAAGAATAGAAATAAACTCGCCTTCTTCTACTTGTAAACTCATATCTTCAAGAATAAGTTTGGCATTTTCTTTTGCAAAAAAGCAGTGAGAAACGTTACGTATTTGTAAAAAGCTCATACACTTCGCCTCTATTTCTTAATAACGCTTTCGGCAATTTTTGTATTGACGAGCGTTTCATGTGGAACTTCTTTTTGTAATTCGCCAGCTTCTTTCATAATCGTTTGGAGCTGTTTCCATTCAGAAGCATCTAATAATGGATTTGTCGCATAAGAATGTTGTTTTTTGTAGCGCTCAATTACTTTCACTGAAATGTCTTTTGAAGTGTCTTTAAATAGTGGTGAAACAGCATTGGCAATCTCTTCTGGACTATGAGTATCAACCCATTGCTGTGCTTTATATAGTGCGCGCGTGAATTTTTCAGCAGAAGCTTTATCTTTCTTTAAGAAACTTTCTTTTGCCATAAACGTTGTATACGGAACATTGCCAGATTCAGCTCCAAAAGACGCGACGATATAACCTTTTCCTTCTTTTTCCAGTATACTTGCAGTCGGTTCAAAGAGCTGTACAAATTCTCCTGTACCAGATGCAAAGGCATTTGCAATATTAGCAAACTCGATATTTTGAATTAAGTTCGTATCTTTGCGAGGGTCAATGCCATTTTTCTTTAAAACATATTCCCCAACCATTTGCGGCATGCCGCCTTTACGCTGTCCTAAAAACGTAACGCCTTTTACGTCGTTCCAATTAAAAGAGTCTAATTTTTTACGGGAAACTAAAAATGTGCCATCTGTTTGTGTAAGCTGCGCAAAATTAATGACAGGATCTTTTGCTCCTTGTTGATGAACATAAATAGACGTTTCTGAACCAACAAGTGCAATATCGATTCCGCCAGATAAAAGGGTGGTCATCGTTTTATCTCCGCCAGCTGTTGTTTGTAAGTCAATATTTAAACCTTCCTCTTTAAAAAATCCTTTTTCAATTCCAACATATAATGGTGCGTAGAAAAGAGAGTGGGTAACTTCGCCAACACGAATTTTTTGATCTTGTTCTTTCGTACTTTCCTTTGTGCTACTACAAGCAGCGAATGTGAAAACAGCTAGTAATATGATGCAAAAAACGGTAATTAATTTTTTCACTATATGACACCTCCTAGAAGTCAATCTACAAGCATGATATGTAGGTAAGTGCCCATATGTGAGTATAGATAGCAGGAATTTTTTGGATAGTAAAGAAGTACAAATATAAGGGGTGATAAAATGGATTACGAATACGATGATAGCGTACATTTACATCTTGATTATTTCGGAACTGAATGTGATATGGAATCGATTGCTTATAAGAGGAAGCATGAAGACGTGTGGGATGTGTATTTTAATTTTGGAGTATACGGTATTCAAAAAGATGATGTAGGGGCAGGAATGTTTATGGACGAATATGCCGGTTATTACGTTTTTTCTGTACATGCTCGTGATTTGAGCTGGGAAATTGGAAGTGCTCAGTTTGAGGAATGGGTTTTGAAGAACCATATAGTAGAAAGAACGCTTCAAAAATAGGGAGGAATTTCGTGATTTGATTTCTCATATTATTGTTTATTTGCCTAAATGGAATTTACATCATGCAAGTGCTCACTTACCGATTTGCAAAGAAAAATATTCATAAATACAAAAGATTGAAATTGGTTCATATGTGGTTAGATATGACTATGAAAAAGGGTCCGAGATTAGATTTTTTTGATTTTATCTTTATAGTAATCGTAAGTATCATATGGAAAATATGGATGCTTCCTCTTATATAGTAAACATGCTAATCATTTCATCATTTTCCTGTTCATAATAAATAACGAAAAGAACCTGTCACATGACAGGTTCTTTTCTATAATAATAGTTTTCCAAAACTCGTGCCGACAAGTAAAACCGCGCTTGCAAAAATTATAGTAAAGATTATTTGTTTCTTTTTATAATTTAAAATGGTAATTGTTAAAAAAGAAAAGAGGATAAGAGTATGAGAAAGCAATCCAAGTGCTAACGGTTTGTGAGAAATAATGCGAATGAAGAATGGAATAAATAGTATGAAATAAGTAATGAGGAACAGTTTTTTTGGAAATGAGAGTATATGTGTATTCATATCGACACCTCCTTTTTCAAATTGTAGCATGTAGCGTTCCATGAAAATTCCAATGTATACGACAAATTACGACAAGGGAGTTCATACATATTTGCTATTCTATTAAAGGTCATTATTTGTAATGTATATATAGGAGGATTTTTTAATGTTAAAGAAATTATTATTATTTTTACTTACAGGCTTATGCGTAGTTGCTTTAACAGCTTGTAAAGATGAAGAGGACAAGCTGAAAGCGGCGGAAGAACAGAAAATAGATGAGAAGAAAATTGAAGAAGATAAGAAGGGAGAAGAGCAGCAAAAAGCAGAGGAAGAAAAACGTAAACAAGAAGAGCAGCAAAAAGCGGAAGAAGAAAAGCGTAAGCAAGAAGAACAACAAAGAGTAGAAGAAGAAAAACGTAAGCAAGAAGAGCAACAAAGAGTAGAAGAAGAAAAGCGTAAGCAAGAAGAGCAACAAAGAGCAGAGGAAGAAAAACGTAAGCAAGAAGAACAAAGACGTGTACAAGAGCAACAAAAACAACAGTCTGCACAACAAGAGAGAACAAAAAAACAAGAAAAAACAAGACAAGCAACAGGTGGGAAACCGACAAGATCGCAAATTTCGGTCGGTTCACATGTGGTTATCCAATTAGATACAGATTATAGTAAAACAGTGAGTGGTGTTGTGAAAGATATTTTAACAAATAGTGAAACACATACGCATGGAATTAAAGTTCGATTACAAGATGGACAAATTGGCCGTGTGCAAAGTGTTGGATAAATAAAAAAGAGGTCGTCCATTTTTGGACGACCTCTTTTTTATTATGCTTGGTTAGTGCGGAAAAATGGAAGCTTCTGCACAGTGTAAACTAACCCATATGCAAGAATTAAGCACATAAGAGGGTTAATGAAAAATCCGTAGCGATTAATTGCTAAGAATAAGTTTGAGAAGATGATGTAAATAACAGAACTTGCTACTAGCATCATAACGCGTTTATGTTTAAATGAATTTAGCATGCAGCAGAAACTGCTCAAGAATGTACCTATGATGAAGACTTTATGACACATTTGCATAAATTTATGAATATGGTATTGGTCTACAGCAGGAGCTGTTTTGAATAATTCAATTGTTTTACCAACAGTGAACCACGAGAACCAATATGTGAAGTCCGTTTTAAATCCATTTTTGATTAAATCTTTTGCGTATGCATTTTTATCCTCTAAGCCCTGGGCTTTCATTTGATTAACTACATTTTCATAGCCAATTTTGTTAAATGGATCTGCACCGGCAATTAATGGGTCCGCACCTTGGGTTGAGAATAAGATAAATTGATTGAACGCTAAATAGTTACGAACAACCCAGGCACCGATAATAAAGAGCGGGCCAATGAGCCATAATAATCCAATTCGAATTGAGTCTTTAAATCCATATGTGAACAAGACGACAAGAACAGGAATGAGCATCATTGGAGCTGGATTTGGACGGAACATAAGTAAAATGGAAACGACAATTCCGAACCATATATGGAATTTCACTTTATTATATTTCCATGCGAGAACAAATACATATACACTTAACGTTAATAAGAATATTGAAGGAACTTCGGTTAATAACGTACGGAAGTATGTATAGTTACTTGGATAAATAGCATATAAAATACTTGCGACAATTCCATAAATATTCTTTTCAAATAATTCTTTTCCAATTAAGAATACTAATAAAACTGTGCCGAGGTTCAGTATCATATTAATGACAGTTGCCACGTAATAGTAAGGAAGTGATGTAACATCAGAAATAATCATAGCGCCAGCTAATAATAGTGGCTGACCTGGTGTGATGTATGCATTTTTTCCAGGAACTTCACTAGGCTCCAAATAAACATATCCAAAGACACCGTGTTTTAATAGCTGTTCAGCTGTTAATGAATAGTTGAACGCATCATATGCACCATATGTTACTTTGACTACCTCTCCATTTAATCCTGGCTGTTTTACTAGACAAAAAACATGCAACAGGAAAGAAAGCGCCAAAATTACATATACCGCTTTAGGCAAATTTTTAAACTTATTTAACAAAAATGAGCAGCTCCTTTTTTATTAATTCTTTCTTATTTTCATGGTAAAACCCCAATAGTATTAAGGTTTTCCAAAACATAGTTATTATATCATAAAGTGGAGCGTAGTAATTTGATTTTTCAATACTTCATAGTCTAAATTCCAAAATTTAACTGATAGTTAAGGGATAATTAAGAAAATATATTTATAGTAAAAGCAAGTTGGAAGACGAAATACACGTTATATGTTATTTTTATAGAAAGTATTTTTGCGGTGCGGGGTGAAATTAATAAACAGAAAAGAGGGAATGAATTGAGGGGTAATTTTTCATTTCATCAGCAAAGAAGAAGTATATTAATTTCAGCGATGTTAAGTGGTCTAGTAACCCTATATGTAGTACCCACAATTTTCTTGATTTTAAAATATTTTAGTTTAGATACGATGAAAGATATGTTAAATCAAAAAATTGTTTTAAGTATAATGACAATTTTGATGTGGATTGTACTATTGTATGTTGCGTATTTGAATAAAGATATAGTTAATAAATTTAAACCGATTATTAGGATTTATATTAGAATGTTTTTAGTAGCCCATGCGGTTACTTTGCTTTTTATTTTTACGCAAAATAATATGGATTTCGTAAATACACTGAATTGGATTTACAATTATAACGCACAGTTTATATTTAGTTTAATTGTAATTTATGCGATATATGTTTTTGTGTATAACGTGCTTGGGAAAGTTTTTTTGAGTACTATCTTGACAAGCATTTTGCTAATCATTTTGGCTATTGTAAATCACTTTAAAATTGTTTTTAGGGGAGACCCACTATATCCTTCTGATTTTACACAGATTGGACATATGCAATCTGTTATACCAATGGTGATGGATTATTTTAGTTGGGGTTATATTCTTCTCGTTATTGTAAGTGTTGTTGCCTGTATTTTAGCGGGTATGTATATAAGGAAATATATTCAAAATGTAAAAGTTCATGTAGGCGTACGAGTTCTATTTATAATAGGATCCGTTTTTGTTTTATATGCGTATGGTAATTTTACGAATACGTTTATGAATAAATGGTTTCAAAAGTCGGGCATAGAGTTCGTTTTGTGGAATCAAAATGAAAATTATGCTTCGAATGGTTTTGTTCTAGGCTTTATAAGTAATTTAGATACGACAGTCATTGAAAAGCCGAAAGATTATTCAAAAGAAAATATGATTCAAATAGCAAACGATATAAAGAAAAAATATAGTAGCAATATAGGGGCGCAGAAGCAAAAAGAGAAACCAAATATTATTTTTGTAATGAGCGAGTCGTTTTGGGATCCAACGAAATTAACGAATCTTTCCTTTAGTGAAGATCCTTTACCGAATTTGCATCATTATATAGAAAATTTTCCTGGTGGACAGACTATTTCTCCTACATTTGGAGGAAATACTGCGAACGTTGAATTTGAGGCGTTAACGAGTTATTCAATGAGTTTGTTAAAACCAGGCTCTATACCGTATCAGCAAGTTGTTACAAATAAGAAAGAAATTCCATCTATTACTCGAGAGTTAAAAAAAGAAGGGTATTACACAAGTGCAATTCATTCATTTGGTCGCTCATTCTTTAAACGGGATGATGTATATAGAGTGCTAGGCTTTGACAAGTTTAATGCGCAAGGTACGATGGAGAATGTAGAAGTTGATGGAGATTATATTAGCGATTTATCTATGAGTAAAGAGATAATAGCTGAATTAGAGAAGCAAAAACAACCTACTTTTATTCATGCGGTTACGATGCAAAATCATTTTCCATTTACAGAAGGAAGATTTGGCGAAAATCAAATAGAAATTAGTGGTTTAGACAATGAAGAATCGAAGGCTGAATTAGAGACTTATACAGAAGGTTTAAGACGTTCAGATGAAGCTCTTCAATATTTAATAGAGCAACTAGATAATTTAGATAGATCTACACTATTAGTATTTTTTGGTGATCATCTCCCATCACTAGGAACAAATAAATCTCTTTATAAAGAGACTGGTTATATAACGAATGAAAAAACGCCAAGTGAACGATTAGCGATGACACAAACGCCGTTATTAATGTATGCAAATTTTGATATACCAAATGACAATTTAGGCTTAGTAAGTCCAATTTATTTTTCAAATCTTGTCTTTGATTATGCTGGATTAAATAAGGTACCGTTCTATCAATTTTTATCGAAGTTATATGAAGAAATTCCTGTACTTCGTGACGAATTGAGGATAGGAAAAGACGGAGAAGCAATAAAAAGTTTAACAGAAAAACAAAAAGAAATGTTAAAGCAATATGAGCTTATTCAATATGACTTACTCGTCGGAAAGCAATATAGTAAGGATATAGTATTTAACGGGATAACCAGACAAGCTAGGGGTAGGGAGTATTACTTGTACATTTAGTATAAATTAAAATAGAATCGGTTTAATAATTGATTTGTGAGAAGTGTGTGAATTTTTCATTTAGTATATAATTGGATAATTTGTTTAATGCGTAAAAACACTCTTTAAGGTTTCTAAGAGTTTTTTTATTTAGATATATATTAAAATTTCAGAAAAATCAGTTATAATAAAGTTGTGTGGTAATTTTAAAAAAAGAGGTGGGATATTGAAGAGTTTTTGGGGCGAGAAAATAACAGAATTTATCATTAGTATCGCAGTTATTCTTACTGTGAGCTACGTACCATTCTATTTGTTTCTAGGAAATAAGCTCGATTTTATTACATATTTACAGAGGTTAGCTTCTCCAAAGGAGATTGCACATATTGATACGAACACTATGCAGTCAATTCCCTTTTTTGAACGAATTATTGAACCGTATACGTATTCTATGACTATTCTTTTAATCGCTACTTGTTTAACAATTATTCTTTCAATTGGTCTTTCATTCGTATACTTATTAGTTTCTTCTAAAATTAAGAAGTGGATTGAGAGTTGTTTAATTTTAATAGAATCAGTTCCAGATTTGTTATTAATTTTTAGTTTGCAATTATTTGTTGTATGGATTTATAAACAGACAGGATATCGCTTCGTTACTATTTATGCGTTTAATGATGAACGTGCATATGTCTTACCTATTCTTTGTATGACGATTGTTCCAACTCTTCATTTTTTCCGTGTTATCGTTTTATTTTTAATGGAAGAAAAGAATAAGCCTTATGTGGAATTTGCTCGTGCAAAAGGATTTAGTAATAAATATATACTGTATGTTCACTTATTACGTAATATTATGTACCATCTATTAAATCACTTACAGCCGCTGTTTTTATTCATGATTTCAAGCCTTTTAATGGTAGAAGGAGCTTTTAATATTACGGGATATATGTCTTTCTTAATAAGGGCAGGCTCTTTAAATCCTTTAACGATGGCATGGTGGATTCTTTTATTATTTGTACCATTCTATATTCTATTTGCTATTATACATTACCGAGTGAATCGTATTACAGGAGGGGCTTCTCATGATATATAGAAACTTTCGCTCCAAACGTTTTGTGTGTGGTGTTCTTTTCTTTATAGGGATTGTTGTAATTAGTTATCTTATTACATGGTTTGGTAAGGATTTATATATGAGTAAGACAATCTGGCTAAAAGATGCGAATGGGGATGTTGTTGCTGCAGCTCCGTTTAGTCCGCTTACAATACCACCACTCGGTACAGATCGTAACGGTTTTAATTTGTTTTTTCAATTACTAGTAGGTGCAAAGTTTACAATTTTATTTGTATTGGGCGTATGTAGCGTACAAGTGTTTTTCGGTACTGTATTAGGTGTAGCGTTAGCGCATGCACCATCTATAGTACAAAATTTATTTCAAAAAGTATGTAAAGTGTATTTCTTTATTCCGACAGTGCTATGGGCGATTTTGTGGATGTTTCCAATCATGTTGCACAGTCAATTAACTGGATTTAATATGGATATTATTATAAAGCAGTTTACTGTTCTTTGTTTTGCGCTGTTGCCAGCTGTTATTCTTTATGTGAATCAAGAAATCAATTTATTTATGAAAAATGAATTTGTTACAACTTCGAAAATATTAGGAGCTTCAAAGTTTCGGATTATTAGAAAGCATATATGGTTGTATCTAAAAGAAATTCTTGTCGTTCTTTTTTTACAGCAGTTTGTTCAATTATTTACGTTATTAATTCATTTGTCGTTCTTTGGGATTTTAATTGGAGGACGAGGTGTAGATTATGATACGGGGAAACCATACTCACTTACGAATGAATGGGCGGGTTTAATCGGTCTATACAAAAATGAATTTTTAGCAGCACCATGGATTGTCATTGCGCCACTACTATTCTTTACTGTTTCTATATTCGTTTTACATATGATGATCAAAGGGATAAAGAAAGAGCAGGGTAGTAGTCTATATTCTGTGTATAAAAAGACTAAGAATGTACCATATGAACAAAGAAAGGAAAAGAAGGAAATCGACAAATCATTGTTCATCCCGGTATCTTCTAACTCGATAGAAAAAGGTAGTTAAGAGAAAAGAATTTGCCGTAAAGGCAAATTCTTTTTTTATTGTAAAGTAACTATGAATTTAAAAATTTTATCAGTTCTTTATTTAACTCATCCGCTTGATCGATAGGAGAGCCGTGCCCGCTATTTGTAAGAGGGTATATTTCAGAGTTTTTAATTCGCTCTTTTGTTAGCTCAGCGCTTTTATAAGGAATGAGTTGATCGTGAACACCGTGGAATATTTTTGTTGGGACGTTAATTTTACTTAAGTCTTTCGTTACGTCTTCGTTTGCAGCAGCTTGCAAAATTTTGATGAGAGCATAGGAAGCGGACTGCATACCGAGATAAGAAAACCATTCTAACGTAGCGGCTCCTAAGTTTCTATTAAAAAATGATAAAGATACATCATTTAGAAATTTAGGCAAATTTACATACATTTGATTAATAAGGGTATTTGCTTGTTCTTTCGGTACGCCGTAAGGGGATTGTTGATTTTTTACGAAAGAGGGGGAGACGGCATCGATTAATGCAAGTTTAGAAATATGACGACCGTTATATCGTGACATGTATCGAATAGAAAGAGCACCGCCGACTGAGAAACCAACTAACGTAGCATTTTCTATTTGAAGTGCTTCTAATACAATTGCGATATCGTCAGCTAAACGATCATATGTGTAACCGGTCCATGGTTTATCAGATTGCCCGTTTCCGCGAATGTCCATGGCGACGCAGCGAAACCCGTGCTGTGGTAAAACATTGAATTGATATTGAAACATTTGGTGATTCAAAGGCCATCCGTGTACGAAGAAAACAGTTTTACTGTCAGGACCTGGATTCATATCTTGTACAAAAATATGTACATCTTTTTCCACTGTAACGAACATGACATATCCTCCTAATGCGTTTTAATAAGCTCTTTCCCAAAAGCGCTGTTTTGTCATCGCATGAATAAATTCATTCGCAAGTAGAGTAGGGTTTTGTTCTGTTATAACGCCAGGTTTTTCTTCGATATTTAAAGATTGAATAATAGTAGTTCCATTTTGAAAAGCGCCAATGGGCTTAAAGTGATTATATGATTCTACGACAAATGAACTTGCTTTGTTAAGAAAATGATCATCAAGATTTCCACCAATAAGAAATAGCCCGTCATAAAGAAGCGGTGATCCTGTTAAGAAAGTATCATTCACTTCCCACTGTACATTTTGTGTTCCTTGCACTATACCTAATCGTTCAGAAATAATTACTGGCTGAAGACCGATTTGTTTGAATTGCTGTAGCATAGATTGTGCGTTTTGCCCGTCATACCCGTTTGCAACAATGACACCTACTCGTAATGTACTGGGACTAAATGTTGTATTCGCCATACTGAGTGCTGGAGATAATTTTGTGAAATTTGATTCTTGAACATTCGGTACTGTTGCCCCGACCGCTTCTGCGACTAAAGTAGCCAATTCTGTACTAATATGACCAATCATACTTACGACTTGTTGGCGAACGGATTTACTTTTTACTTTTCCTAATTCAAAGGAGAAGGCTTGCATAATATGGATTTTTTCGACGGGACTCATACTATTCCAAAATAAGCGGGCTTGTGAGAAGTGGTCTTTAAAACTTGCAGCTGTTTCTCTCGTTTTATGTCCAGATACAGTAGAAGGGTATGTAACAAATCCACCCTTTGTTCCGGGGACAGTGTAAGGAGAATTATTAGCTAAGGAGTTATTATGGTAAGCGACTTTCCCTTTATCAATTATATATTTAGAAGCACCATCTCTTTGGTTGTTATGAAACGGGCATACCGGACGATTAATCGGTAATTCTTGATAGTTTGTACCGACGCGCGCCAATTGTGTATCTGTATAAGAAAAGAGCCTACCTTGTAAGAGAGGATCATTTGTAAAATCAATACCACGGACAATGCTTCCAGGATGCAGTGTGACTTGTTCTGTTTCAGCAAATACGTTATCAACGTTCCGATTTAATGTCATTTTTCCGATGATTTTAACAGGGAAGTCTTCTTCCGGCCAAATTTTTGTTGCATCTAATATATCGAAATCGTATTTAAATTCATCCTCCTCTTCTAAAATTTGAATGCCAAGTTCATACTCAGGGTAGTTTCCAGCATTAATATTTTCCCATAAATCCCGGCGATGATAATCTGGATCAGCACCGCCTAATTTTTGAGCTTCATCCCAAATTAACGAGTGAACGCCAAGCTTAGGCTTCCAGTGGAATTTTACGAATCGGGACTTTCCGTGCGTATTAACTAAGCGAAATGTATGAACGCCGAATCCTTGCATCATTCGAAAACTTCTCGGAATTGAGCGATCCGACATAATCCACATCATCATCGCAGCTGATTCTTGATTATTGGCGATAAAGTCCCAAAAAGTATCATGTGCTGTTTGCCCCTGAGGAATCTCATTATGTGGCTCGGGTTTAAGAGCATGAATAAGATCCGGAAATTTAATACCATCTTGAATGAAGAAAATTGGAATGTTGTTTCCTACTAAATCGAAATTTCCTTCTTCTGTATAAAACTTAACAGTGAACCCTCGTACATCTCGGTTCGTTTCATTTGCACCTTTTGATCCAGCAACTTCGGAAAAACGAATAAAAATAGGTGTCTTTTTAGATGGGTCTTGTAAAAAATGAGCCATTGTTAAGTCTTCTAAAGATTCATACAGCTCAAAAACGCCATGTGCTCCGTAACCACGGGCATGAACGACTCTTTCAGGAATTCGTTCACGGTCAAAATGAGCGAGTTTTTCTCGCATAAGGAAATCTTCTAAAAGTGTAGGACCACGATCGCCGGCGGTTAAAGAGTTTTCATCATTTGAAATTTTGACACCCGTATTCGTTGTCATCTCTTTTCCTTCATTGTTTTTCGTAAAGGATTGTAACTGTTCTATCTTCTTATTTTCCCGACTATCCATATAAAGCACCTCCCATACTATACGTATTATTGTTCATGGTTTTTATGCTTACATATGGTCTGGAGAAGTATATTATCTATGGATTGATTTTCCTCATTTGTTCAATTTATCTTTGTTTGTCTATGAAAATCATTTATTATAATAAATGGTATTCTTTTGAAGGGGTGTTGAAGTGGAAGAGAGTTTTCTATCAGCTAAAGAAGAAAAAACAAACGCTAAGATTTTCTTATGGGTAATACATATTATTTTAATTGTATATGAGGTTACATACACGATTATAATAGAAGATACAATGCCTTTAGGAAATTGGCATAAAGTGATATGGAAGCTTGCATATATTATGGTTATATTAGGTATTAGTGTTTACTTATTTGAGAGAGGAAAAGCGTATTTAGTTAAATATGCATATTTATTTGCATACATGATCGCAGAGATTTTTAATATTGGATGGTATGTTTTTCATAATACAATAGCATTTGATGAAGGGAATGTAATTGAATTTATTTTCATTTTCTTCGTACCGATATTTTTGAGTAAAAGATATTTATTTATCTTAGCGCCATTTCTTATAGGGAAATATATGATATACCTATTTGTATTTGGAGAACTTAACTTGTTTATGTCTCTTGTTATCAATATGTTGTTGCTTTTCGTGTCATTTATTATTTTAAATCGATTTTTACAATATCTTTCAGCAGTAAAGGGACGTATTGCAGAAGCAAGTCAGTCACAAAAATTGGCGGTTATCGGAAAAATGGCAGCGACAGTTGGACATGAAATTAAAAATCCACTTGCTTCATTAAAAGGGTTTACGCAATTACAAAAAGAGAAACACGAAAAAGATGCAACATATGGACAAATGATTCTTGAAATAGAAAATATGAATAACATGATTAGTGAATTAATGGAGATTGCTACATGTAAACCTTCTGTTTATGAAAAACATATTGTAAGTGATGTTTTAGTACAAGCAGTAGAAAATATGCGCGGAAAAATGGACGAGTTAAATATAAATTGCACCTTTAATGAAGAGAAAAATAGAAGTGAAATTGAATGTGATAAACGCAAATTAAAAGGAGTATTTTTGTATGTTATTAAAAATGCTTTAGAGGCAATGGAACATGGTGGAACATTAAAAATACAAGTTGAAACTAAAAAAAGAGATTACGTAATAGTAAGTATAGTAGATAGTGGCTTTGGGATAAAAAAGGATAATTTAGGAAGAGTTAAGAATGCTTTTTATACAACAAAGCAAGATAGAATTGGATTAGGCCTTACGGTAGCAGAGCGAATTATTACAGAGCATCTTGGAGAATTACATATTTCTAGTGAAGTAAAAAAGGGAACGAGAGTAGAAATACTGCTCCCGAAAAAGCGTAAGCGCAATGTGACACAAGATTAAGAGGGCTTGTTAAAGGAGTTATCATATGGAAAAAGGCAATATATTTGAAAAAGAAGAGATAAAGGCGTTAAAAATATTTTTAAGCTTATTCTTCTTTATATTTTTTGCGTATGATTTTTCTGAAAAGGCTATTGTTCTTTTATCAGATGAAAATCAAAAACTAGCAGATGTTTTTGGAGAAGGATTAGGTCTATGGCTATATAGTTTGATGATTGGATTATTCCTTGTCGGACTTTATATTATAAAATGGGAAAATCCGTATATTGTGAAGTATATTATTTTAATTGGCTATAATATATTGGATTTTATTAATAACTTCATTATTTATTACGGAAGTGATGCGGAATTTGATGGCGGGAATATAGTAGAAGGATTCTTTATTTTATTTGCACCGATATTTGTGAATAAGAGGTACTTTTGGCTAGTTGCCGGAACTATTGTTGGAAAATATGTACTTATGGGATTCGTTGTTCAATCCTTTATCGTTCTTATCCCAATGGCATTATACAGCGCGTTTGTTATTGTATGTTGGATTATATTCTTAAGATTCCAATCTTACGTTCGTACACTTGAAATGATGGACAAAGAAATACAAAAGGTAGAAAAATTAGCGATGGTTGGAAAAATGGCAACAGTAATTGGCGATAAGATTAGAAGACCATTAGAAAAATTGAAAAAACTTGTGAAGAAGCAAGCAAAAAAACATCCAGAAGATAAGATTTATAGTGAAATTATGAGACAGGAAATAGAGCGAATTCATACAATAGCTACAGAACTCAGTGGGTTTGAGAAGTCTAAATCGGTAGAGTCAGAAACTCATAATATTAAAGAAATTATCTCTTATGTTATCAGGGTTATGGAAAAGCCAGCTTTAGAACAAGGGATAAAAATGCATGTTATTTATAGTAAAGATATCCCTTCAATTACATGCGATGAAAAACGATTGAAACAAGTATTTTTTAATTTAATAAAAAATGCGATTGAAGCGATGTCAGTTGGCGGAACTATCACTGTGAAAGTTATAGTGAAAGATGTAATCATTGTGCAAATTATAGATGAGGGATGCGGCATTCCAAAAGATAAAATTCCGAAGCTAAATGAAGCTTTCTACACAACGAAAGAAACTGGAACAGGCTTAGGGTTAGTAGTTACGGAAAATATTATTAAAGATCACCACGGTAAATTGAACTTTGAAAGTGAAGTTGGAGTTGGAACGACTGTTGAGATTATGTTGCCGATTTAACGGTGGGATATTTTAAAAAGGGGAAATCACTTTCTTTAGAGTGATTTCCCTTTTCAGTGTGGATGGAAGTACGGAATTTTAATAAACGGGATGTTTACAACATTAACATGGTGTATAAATTTAGGGATCCAAAATATGGTTATTTTTAAAGCGAGAGTGTAGAATAAATTTGTCTGTTATTTGTTTTAATTTAGTTGTAATCTTTTTGGCCTCAGCAGCGAGGTCCTTTTTTGTAAATGAATGATTTGTAAGTGGGGACTATATATCAGTGATTAGAAAAATAGAGTATACAGCACTTGCCGTAATCCCGGGGGGAATATAAAGAGATATCGCATCCCCCCTCGAGACCGGGTTTCCAGTTGTAATACTAGTCCAAGTTACAGTGGCGGGTCCAGGTGCTGGAGTAGGGTTATACACTTGAGGTTGTCTAGAGCCAATATCCGTGGGTTTAATTGAAAATGTCATAGTCCCCGTAATTTTATCTGTAGTAGTTAAAGTAATAGTAGATAGGATGTAATTAGAGGTAGGAGCAGAGAGGTTTGTTGGGACATTTTTGCAAATATCAATCGTATAAACAGCAGCGGGTAAGTTATTAATATTTATAGATGCAGCAAAACCAACTATATTTCCAGCTCCAGCAGTTACATACGGAATAACGTTAGAATCAATTCCTGGAGAACCTGCTATACGTTGAAACCCAGCATTCGTTCCTTGAAAAATCATACTTTTCGCTGATGACCTACCAGCAGTTCCGGTAGGTCCGGTTGTGCCGGTAGAACCAGTGACTCCAGTAGGTCCAGTTGTGCCGGTAGAACCAGTGGCACCAGTAGGTCCGGTTGTGCCGGTAGAACTAGTGGCACCAGTAGGTCCAGTTGTGCCGATAGAACTAGTGGCACCAGTAGGTCCGGTTGTGCCGGTAGAACTAGTGACTCCAGTAGGTCCAGTTGTGCCGGTAGAACTAGTGGCACCAGTAGGTCCAGTGATGCCGATAGAACCAGTAGGACCAGCCTCTACTAATACGATATAATCCGGAGATACATTCGGAAAAACTTGAGGTGCATCTTTTTTTACAACATAGCCACTACTCGTGTAAGTCACAACTTGTCCCGTTTTATAGTTAGGAGCGGCTGCTAGACTAAAAGCGGTAGTGCTTTGTAAACCGGCCCCAGCAGAACCAGTAGGTCCAGTGCTTCCGATAGAACCACTGTTACGTCTACCTTCACAACTAAAACAATTACGTTGATACATGTACTTTCTCCTTTCTATATTTTTGAAAATCTATTATAAAAGTAGAACCACTATATATATATATTGTAGATTCTATATTTTTGTGTGGCCGATTGTATTGTGTATATAGATTTCAAAAATAGGGGGGCTTATAACCACCATTTTTCCTGTGGAAGCAAAGTAACATCCGCATCAAAATTCTCTTTAAACCAATCATACATCAATGTCTCTTTCACTAAATATTCAGAGGCAGAGTGTGACACACCGATGAGTGACATGTTTGTTTCTTTTACGTAATCCATAATGAGCGAGTATTTATGCCTGCCGTAATCATTGTCGATATGGCAATGGATTTCTCCTGTAATATATGCTTCAGCTCCTTTTTCTTCTGCTTCTTTCATTAAAGAAACGACATCGCCGCAGCCAGCGATAATTGCAATTTTCTTGATGGAATCATGTTGTTTACCTTCGAAGTCTGTATAAGGAATGTTAAAGAGTTTTTTTAGATGTTTTTGGAGTTTTTCTGTTGTTGTTTCATCTATTTCACAAATGAGACCGACCGGTTCGGTTTCTGGACCACCGTAAGCAAACCCGTCAATTACATTGGCTTGTAGTGCTTTTGCAATTGAAATGCTAGTTCCATATGTTTGATGAAAATCCATTGGAACGTGACATGTATATATAGAAAGTTGTTTTTCTTTAATTGCCTGCAAATATTTTGATGAAATTGGAGTAAATCCTCGCCCTGACTTTCCGAGTGGATCACCGCACTCCATCACAATTGGATGGTGCATGAAGAGTAAATCACCTGGTATGGATTGTGAAATGAATTTTTCGAGAACATCATCAGTTGGGAACACAGCTAAAAAGATTGTGTTTACATTTTCAGCACCTCTTATCATAAGACCGTTAAATAGCTCAACAAAAGTTGCTTCGAAAAATTGTTGCCATGGAAACTGGATTTGATCATATGTAGCTGGAAGGAAACGACTAAAGGCACTGTCTTTTCCGTATTTTTCAATTTGGAATAAATGATTAAGTGATTGTTCTATTTCTTTTAAAGCTGGCATGTTGTGTTATCCTCCTTAAAATAATCTTTACCCTGTTAGTTGTTTTTGTTTTTCGTGGCAAAATAAGAAGCGGATAGGAAGCAAATAAAGTTTCACTTTATCACATATATTGTATAGTAGTCTTAATTTTCTGTATATAAGATTTAAGAAAAATGGTGGTACAATATATAAATGATACGAGAAGAGAGGATGTAGGTTCACATATGTACGTTACTGTAACAGAGGCAGCATATAAAAAGATTATGGATACGATTCCAAGTGAAACAAAATATATAAAGTTATTTTATGATAATGAAGGTTGCGGTTGTGTCATGAGTGGGATTATTGATTTAGTAGCCGTTTCAGAGAAAGATGAGCGCGATGTAGATATCGAATCAAGCGTACTAGACTTTATTGCAGACCGCACAAAGCTTGTATTTATGGATGATAAGTTAACAGTTGATTGGCATGAAGTTGGAGGGACTTTTCAGCTGAAGAGCCCAAGCCAGTTTTATAATCCAAATATGAAGTTACACGTTCGATTGTAAAAAAGAGCGATTCCGAAATGTTTTCGGAATCGTTCTTTTTTTGTTGATAAGTCGATATTCATTGTCGAATCGCCGATATAAATTCATTTACCAAAATACGGTTCTTCATACAACAAAATATTTTTTCACATAATGAAATGTACATATAATTGAATTTTCTGTATAATTCTCTTTGCGGAGGGGGTTGCGCATGAAAAAATGGGGAATTGAGTTATTAATTTTAAGTGTCGTTATTATTTGGGGGATTAATTTTACGATTGCGAAATATGGACTTTTAGAATTTACAGCAATTGAGTTTACTGCACTTCGGATGATATCGGCGGCACCGCTTATGTTACTCCTTACATTTTTTATTGAAAAGTCGGTTTATATGGAGCGAAAGGATATACCTAGATTAATCATCGTTAGCGTTGTAGGTATTGTACTGTATCAAACATTATTTATGGAAACTGTCAAATATACATCCGCTACAAATGCCTCTTTACTCATTTCTATTTCACCTATTTTTACAACTGTATTTGCGATTTTTTTGAAACAAGAAAAGTTTTCTTCTCGAAAGTTAATCGGTTCAATGATTGCCTTTTTTGGTGTAGCGTTAGTTTTAGTAGCAGGGCATTCGCTTGCTAGTTCTTTTTATGGAAATGGAATTGGGCTAATTACATCGATATGCTGGGGGCTTTATCCTGTTTTAGCAGGGCCATTAATTAAAAAATATTCAGCGCTACGTGTTACTGCATGGTCGGCATTAGTTGGAGCGATTCCACTCTTATTGTTAAGTGGTCCACATGTATTTGTAATGCCATTTCACATTACAAACGGGATGACATGGTTTGCCTTGCTGTATTCTATTTTCTTTGTAACAGTATTTGGTTTAGTGATGTGGTATGTTGGTGTTCAAAAAATTGGGGCGTCACATACGATGGTATATATGTATATAACGCCACTTGTAGCTGTTTTATTTGCAGCTATATGGGCAAATGAATATGTATCGTTTCAACAAATTATCGGTGGAATTATCATTTTCTTCGGTCTATGGTTTGTGAAATCAGAGAAAGTAAAGGTGCATGCTACCGTACAAGAACCTATATCAAAATAGGAAAACAGATCACCTATGATCTGCTTTCCTATTTTTTTATTTTTGGTAAGAAGACGAGAAATAAGATCGCAGTAATAAGTGGGATTAAGTTTAAAAATGGGATACGGAAGAGTGTAATAAGAATAATACCTGGAAGAAGAACACCGAGGACAGCATAGAAAATACTATGTTTTTTCGTGTACCAATATAAGGAAAGTCCAATAAGTGCAGGGACAATGAGGTGAATGAGAGCCATTAAAAAATAAATCATTAGACGCCCCCTTTATTTATGTGCTTATTACATCATATCCGTATGTTCATAGATTGATATCATTTTTTTCATAATTGGACGGAAAATGTTTTGAAAAACGTCACATTTGCGAGGGATTCTATATTAATAATCTTGTATAATATTATTTCCTAAAAACATTTTAACAACATAAACATACTGTTTATGTTTTTTAATTTGAGTGAAATGGATTTTAAGTAGTATGGACTCGAAAGAAATGAGTTATACAGCTTTTGTTGGATAGATAAAAACTACTGAAGAGGAGTACAGCATGATTAGTATGTCATTAAGATCGTTTAAAATTCAATCGTATTATCTACTAGGTATTCTGTTATTAGGCTGGATGTTAACACCGTTTTCAGCACATTTTCTAGGAGCTGGAATTGGACTTATTGTAAGTATGTACTGTGTTTGGCTTTTAGGGAGACGGATTGAAAAGCTTGGAGATAGTCTTGTAAAGAAGACGAAAGCGCCGACGCTTGGTATGTTTAATCGCTTTGCAGCTGCCATTTTAGGTGCTATTATTATGTACGAAATTGAGCACCATATGGTTATGTGGGCATTTGCAGTAGGGATTATGGGTGGCTATTTCTTAATCGTTATTAATTTAGGTTACTATAGTATGAAGGATGAAGAAGAATTAACGAAGAGCTAAAAAAGATACAAAGCCACAAAGCTACAAAGCTTTTTTAGATGGAATAGAGGATCCGGCGATGGGTAGAAGCGGTCAGGGTCTTTTTTGCTCCCATACGATGTGAAACCAGAGCGATGTAGTAAGATGTAGTAAGATGTAGTAAGTGGAAAAAAAGTTTATGTGTTTGAAGCCGTGATTTGTACGTGGATAAATTAAATAATATATAGAAAGAAGCTTACGTTTTTCACGTAAGCTTCTTTTTTATGTAAGTGTGTGTAACCGTTAAGCCGCATTGGGTTTTGTCGGTGAGTACGCGAAACTTTACGGTTACACGACACTTATTCATATGAGTAAAGGGTTATTCCAACAGAAAGTTTATACTTAAGCGATTGGGCCGCCTAAGTTAATAATATCTTCAGAAACGCTATCAAACTTTTTGAAGTTTGATTTGAATTCGTTTGCAAGCTCAATTGCTTTCACTTTGTAAGCATCTTTATCAGCCCAAGTTTGTTCAGGCATCAATACTTCGTCAGGTACACCTGGTACGTGAAGTGGAACTTCAAGACCGAAGATGTCGTGTTTCGCAGTTTCAGCTTTTGCAAGTTCGCCGCTTAATGCTGCTTGAATCATTGCGCGAGTATAACCTAAGTTCATACGTTTACCAACGCCGTATTCGCCACCAGTCCAGCCAGTGTTTACTAAGAATACTTTCGCATCATGTTTCTCGATTTTTTCACCAAGCATTTCAGCATAGCGAGACGCATCAAGTGGTAAGAACGGTGAACCGAAGCAAGTTGAGAATGTAGCTTGCGGAGATGTAACGCCGCGCTCTGTTCCTGCTAGTTTACTAGTGTAACCGCTTAAGAAATGGTACATAGCTTGCTCTTTTGATAACTTACTGATTGGAGGCAATACGCCAGATGCATCAGCAGTTAAGAAAATAATTGTATTTGGATGTCCTGCAACACTTGGTAGTACGATATTGTCAATCGCATGCATAGGGTATGCAGCACGTGTATTTTCTGTTAAAGTAGTATCGTTATAGTCAGCGATGCGTGTTTGACCATCAATGACAACGTTTTCTAAAACTGAACCGAATTTGATTGCATCGAAGATTTGTGGTTCTTTCTCATGAGAAAGGTTTACACATTTCGCGTAGCAACCGCCTTCAATATTGAATACGCCGTTATCAGACCAACCGTGCTCATCATCACCGATTAATTTACGGTTTGGATCAGCGGATAATGTTGTTTTACCTGTTCCAGATAAACCGAAGAATAGTGCTACGTCGCCTTCTTCACCTACGTTTGCAGAGCAATGCATAGAAAGAATGTCTTGTTCAGGTAGTAAGAAGTTCATAATAGAGAAGATTGATTTTTTCATTTCTCCAGCATATTCTGTACCACCGATTAGTACGATACGTTGCTCAAATGAAACCATAATGAACGCTTCAGAATTTGTACCGTCAACTGCTGGATCTGCTTTAAAGTTTGGTGCAGAAACAATTGTGAACTCTGATTCATGAGTTGCTAATTCTTCTTCAGTTGGACGAATAAATAATTGATGTACGAACAAATTATGCCATGCGTATTCGTTAACAACTTGAATTGGTAGGCGATAGTTGCGGTCAGCGCCAGCAAATCCTTTGAAGACGAATAACTCTTCTTTTTCTTTTAAGTATTCTAAAACTTTTGTATATAATTTATTAAAATGTTCTTCAGAAATCGGTTGGTTCACAGCTCCCCAAGCAATTTTGTCAGCAACCGATGCTTCCTTCACAATAAATTTATCTTTAGGAGAACGTCCTGTGTATTTTCCTGTTGAAGCAGAAACGGCACCAGTAGAAGTTAATTTCCCTTCATTTCGCATTAATACTTTTTCCACTAATTGCGGAACACTTAGTTGAATCTGTGCATTGCTTCCGTTCAATAATTCATGTAAACCAATTTGGACATTCACAGTACTCATATTTATATACCATCCTTTTCATTTAATGAAATATTTCTCGTAATCCCCATCAATAGTATAACACAATTATATAAATAATGTATACTATTTATTTATTTTTGTTTGTGTGAATGTATTAGTTCCTTATTAATATTTCATTCTATACGTATTGAGAAAAACTTTCAGGAAAATGTGAATATTAATTGACAAATGAATATCATTTCTTTAGTATAGGTTGGGACGGATACTCTCTTATCCCGAGCTGGCGGAGGGACAGGCCCGATGAAGCCCAGCAACCTCACTTGTAGTGGTAAATACAGGTGAATAGGTGCTAAAACCTGTGCGAGGCTAATGGTCTCGAACGATAAGAGCAAAGGGCAAAAAGCAGTATGCAAGTAGCAAATTAAACCTTTCCTCTATGTAAAGTAGGAAAGGTTTTTCTGTATGCTTGTGTGGGAGAATAAATGTATGTCGCAGTTTGTGGCAAATTAAGGATGAGTTCCGTACAATATATACAATTACTGTAGGGAGGTTTACCACATGACAAAAAAACGTCATCTGTTCACATCTGAGTCTGTAACTGAAGGACATCCAGATAAAATTTGTGACCAAATTTCTGATTCAATTTTAGATGCGATCTTATCAAAAGACGCAAATGCACGTGTAGCTTGTGAAACAACTGTAACAACTGGTTTAGTATTGGTAGCGGGGGAAATTACGACTTCTACTTACGTAGATATTCCGAAGATCGTTCGTGAAACAATTCAAGGCATTGGTTACACACGCGCAAAATACGGATTCGATGCAGAAACTTGTGCAGTTTTAACATCTATCGATGAGCAATCTGCTGACATCGCTATGGGTGTTGACCAAGCGCTAGAAGCACGCGAAGGTCAAATGACTGACGCTGAGATTGAGGCAATTGGTGCAGGAGACCAAGGTTTAATGTTTGGTTTTGCATGTAATGAAACACAAGAATTAATGCCACTTCCAATCTCGCTTGCTCACAAATTAGCTCGTCGTTTAACTGAAGTGCGTAAAGATGACACATTATCATACTTACGTCCGGATGGAAAAACGCAAGTTACAGTTGAGTATGATGAAAATGGTAAACCTGTACGTGTAGATACAATTGTAATTTCTACACAGCATCATCCAGATGTTACATGGGAAGAAATCGATCGCGATTTAAAAGAGCATGTAATTAAAGCTGTAGTTCCAGCAGAATTAATGGATGGAGAAACGAAATTCTTCATTAACCCAACTGGCCGCTTCGTAATTGGTGGACCACAAGGTGATGCTGGTTTAACAGGACGTAAAATCATCGTTGATACTTACGGTGGATACGCTCGCCACGGTGGCGGTGCATTCTCTGGTAAAGATGCAACGAAAGTTGACCGTTCAGCAGCATATGCAGCTCGTTATGTTGCGAAAAACATCGTAGCAGCTGGTCTTGCTGACAAAGCAGAAGTACAACTTGCATACGCAATCGGCGTAGCGCAACCAGTATCAATTTCAGTTGATACATTTGGCACTGGTAAAGTATCTGAAGACGTACTAGTAGAACTAGTTCGTAACAACTTCGATCTTCGCCCAGCTGGTATTATTAAAATGCTAGACTTACGTCGCCCAATTTACAAACAAACAGCAGCTTACGGCCACTTCGGACGTACTGATGTAGATCTTACATGGGAACGTACAGACAAAGCTGTAGCTTTAAAAGAGCAAGCTGGTCTATAATATATGAAAAAAAGCTTTGCGCTGTGTGCGCAAAGCTTTTTTTATTTGGTTTTATTTGCTATTTGGATGCATGAACTGCGATAAACTTCGCCGTCTAGCTCAATATATTTTCTCATATTTGTCATACCACTTGCCGGAAATGGCATATGAATCCATGCTTTTTCATACGTTTGTATTTCCTTTTCACATGATTTGCAAAGGATTAATTTCTTACGGAACATAGACGGTCACCCTTTCAGTTGACGCGCTTTTCCTGCGCAAAAAGCACTGCTCAGTAAAAATAGCGTTGCGAATATAATACTCACTAATGTAGCGTATGGAATCGCGCCTTTTAAGGAAAAGCCGACAGTGATGGAAGCAACAAATAAGAGAATGAATGTTGTTGTTAATTTTTTATAAAGTTCCATAGTAATTTAAGCTCCTTATTAAGAAATATTTTGTCTAGATTACATAGCATTATCTATCTGGTATATATGTGGAAACTATCCCGGTGGAATGAGTAGTACCACCAGCACGTACGTAAGTGTGGCTTAATTGTAAACCTTAATTTCCAGAAGTATTTGAAGTTCTAATTTTTGTATTCATTTGAGCTGTCTTTGGTACAGGGTTAAATAGATTTTTATCCAGCGTCCAACTCCCATATTTTTCACTTAATGATGAGTTACTGTGTATGCTGAATCCAGTTAAATTTCGAAAAATGAATATTGGAAGCATAGTGGAATCTGGTTCATAATTTATTAAATGTTGAGATGAATAAGGTACAGATAATTGTGTATTCCAGCTTATAAAAGGTGGGTTTATAACTGTATTTTTAATAGTATGAGATGCTGTTATATCCCAGACAGATCCTGTTTTTCCGTTAATAGTTACATTGGAATTGTCCTTGTTAAAGGTAATATTTGTTGTTAATTTAGCCCCGGTATAAAAAAGTAATTATAATTTCTATTTGCAGTAACGGATTTAGTAGTATAAGAAGATGAATGTAATATTTGTTCTAAGCGGCGTACCGTTTCTTTTTGAATCGTTTTTATATTTTCTGTTTTAGCTTCCGAGAAGTAATAGTCTCTATAGCTTATATTGTTTATGTAATAATTAGAGACGGCGAATAAATATAAATTTGTTTTTGGAGAAGATTCTAAGATGTTTGTTTTAATTGGATTACCGTTATTATGATAGAGCTGGATTTCAGCAGAATTTGTTTTAAGTGTGGGATTTGATTTTGGTTCAGACGTGTTTTTATCTTCATTCCAATGCGTTATTTGTCCTTGTATAACGTGGATATTTTTTTCTTCAGCATAAACGTTAGAAGAAAAAAACATTCCTAATAATAAAGAAAGAAAAAATAATAATTTTGTACTAATTTCATTTTTCCTCATTTTTATCACCCTTATTTATAGTGTATTTTAAATTTGCGTTTCCATATAAAATCTACAAAATAGGCAAGTGAAAATGGGATGAATGTACTGGTTAAGTAGTAGCGAATACCACCATCTGGCATGAGTACGTATAATTTTTAAAAATTAATATCAAATCTGTAAGCGATGAATTGAAAAAGAGATAATATAATTAGGAATGGTATAATAGGTACATATCTTTTTACGTTATAAAATACAGTTTGAAACATAAGGATCTCTTTTTTATGGGTAAATATACTTATAGTGTATCATGATAAATTCGTTAATTCATACATAATTTTACAAAAAATATATACGATAAAAAGAAAGGAAAGATGAAGAATGAGTGTAATGGAACATAAGAAACAAGCACCGAAAGAAGTACGTTGTAAGATTGTAACGATCTCAGATACGCGTACGGAAGAGACGGATAAGAGCGGACAACTATTACATGAATTGTTAAAAGAAGCAGGTCATACAGTGACCTCTTATGAAATTGTGAAAGATGATAAAGAAAGTATTCAGCAGGCTGTGTTAGCTGGTTATCATAGGGAAGATGTTGATGTCGTACTAACCAATGGCGGAACTGGTATTACGAAACGTGATGTAACGATTGAGGCAGTGTCAGTGTTATTAGATAAAGAAATTGTTGGATTTGGTGAGTTGTTCCGTATGATAAGTTACTTAGAAGATATCGGAAGTAGTGCGATGTTAAGTAGGGCAATCGGCGGTACAATCGGGCGTAAAGTTGTCTTTTCGATGCCAGGATCTAGCGGGGCGGTTCGTCTTGCGATGAACAAGTTAATTTTACCGGAATTAGGTCATATTACATTTGAGCTGCATCGCCAATGAGTAAGCACACTGGAATTGTATTGGCAGGAGGTATGTCGAGCCGATTCGGAGAACCGAAAGCATTAGCTATTTGGAAGGGAACTACTTTTGTAGAGCATATTGTGAAAGTAATGGAAAGTATTTTGCAAGATGTTGTTGTTATTAGTCATACTGATATAAAAGAGCGAGTAGAACGATTAGTACAAGTTCCTGTTATAGAAGATATGTCGCACTATAAAGGAAATGGGCCGCTTGCCGGCATTATATCAGGAATGGAATACATAGATTCAGATTGGTATATTATCATGCCTTGCGATGCACCGAACGTTTCAAACGAATGGATTACAATTTTATTAGAGCAAACGAGCGATGAGTATGATGCGATTGTGCCTATAATTGAAGGAAGAAAACAACCGTTACTTGCAGCATATCATAGACGTGTAAAAGGTAAAATTGATAAACTGCTTCAGGAAGAAAAAAGGAGTATGGGGCAGCTTTTAATACAATGTAATGTAAAATATGTTGCTGGAGAAGAAGTACAAGCGAATACAGCATGGTTTATGAATGTGAATACGAAAGACGAATATGTGCAGGCTCAAAAAGACCTTTCAAATGAATGAAAGGTTTTTTTGATATACAGAAATTGGGGAACAATTGCTGTATATAGGTATGTGAGTAAGTAGATTTTAAGGGGAATCTCTTAAAATCTTTATACAGTAAAAATACTGTATAACCATATATTAATTTTTATGGGTTTTTATTACAAGTCTGTTTAGTTATGTTTATTTTTGCTATAATAAATATAGAAATAAAGTGATATTTAATCTTATGTATCATTTATTAAACTAAAATTTGTGTTCGTGTAATAAACTCCCTTCATTTTTTTGAAGGGAGTTTTTGTGTTTAAGCGAGTAATTCTGATGCGGTGTGCTGAAGGACTTCTTCATATTGATTAAGTAAGCCATGAAAGATCTCATCCCAGCTTTTTGATTTCGCATAAGACGAAGCTGCTATTCCCATCTGTATAAGTTTTTCTTCATTTTGTAATAAAGAATAAATGGATGATAGAAATGTATCCGCATCTTTTGGCGGACAAAGAACTCCCGTTTTTCCATCTGTAATAATATTTTTAACGCCGCCACTATTTGCACCAATGACAGGGGTACCACATGCAAGTGATTCAAGTACGACATTTCCAAACGTTTCAGTAGCTGATGGAAATACCATTATGTTAGAACAAGCATATGCTTCAGCTAAATCTTCACCTTGTAAATAGCCAGTAAAAGTGACATTTGTTTTCGGAACAGCTTCACACAAGTTTGCTGCTAGAGGACCATCTCCAGCGATGAGCCAATGAATATCGTTTCGAGTATGCGTTGATTTAACGATAAGGTCTTGCAACGTATCAATATCTTTCTCAGGAGCAATCCGTCCAACGTAGGAAAGAACATACTTCGCTGTAATATTATATTTTTTTCGGAATAGGTCTTTATTGTAAGTGGGATGAAAGAGAGTGCAATCTACACCACGTCCCCAAATATAGAGCTGTTGAAATCCTTTCTTCTTTAATTGATGTAATGTTTCAGAGGAAGGAACAAAATTCTTTTGCATATGACTATGAAACCATTTTAAATAGTTCCAGAGCATATTGGAGAGGAATTCGATTTTGTAATAGCGTAGATAGGCATCGAAATCAGTATGATAAGAACCGACAATTGGAATGTTTAACTTTTTTGCATAATACAATCCACAAAGTCCCATGTTGAAAGGTGTGGCAATGTGAATCATATCAGGTTTAAAGGTAAGAAGTTCCCGTTTAATGCGCGGAGTAGGAAAAGAAAAACGGCATTCTGGATATAATATTGTTAACGGGATACTTCTCATTTTGTTCACATTTGCTACGAAATTATCTTCAGCGGTATGCTGAGGGGCGAAAACAGAATAGGCGATATTTTCTTTTTGAAAGTAACGTGTTAATCGTTCTAATGTTTTCGCAACCCCATTGACTTGTGGTGTAAAAGTATCGGTAAATATGGCGACTCTCATCATATCGCTCCTTTACGTGAAGAGTGGGATGCATTGATAAAAAGAGATGATGCCAGAGCAAGTGCCGAGGCACATGCCTACAAATACATCTGACGGATAATGAAGCCCTAAATAAATACGGGAAATACCGACGCATAGCGCTAGCGGTAATAGAAAAGCAAGCAAGTTTGGATTATAGCAAATAAATGGAATGAGGACAGAGAAAACAGCCGTTGTATGTCCGGATGGAAAAGAATGATCTTTTAATGGATGAACTGGATATTTCGCATCCTGAATTGTCAAATAAGGACGTTTTCGTGGATACCATCTTTTTAATATTTGCACTGGAATATGGCTAATTGTTAAAGAAATAGCAGTTGCAATTGCAGCTTGATGCAAATTCCCTGTTGCGAAAATTAAAAAGAAAAGTGTGAGTGCAATGGAGAATGTAGCACCACCGATATGGGTAATATTGCTGAAAAAGATGTTTAATGTTTTTTGATCAAAGTAGCGATTAATTCCTTTGAAAATGTAACATTCTATTTTATATAGTCCACTGACCTTCATGAGATTTTTCCTCCCTCATTTACATATATATGGAGTTATTAACTTCTATTTTAATAAGATTTTATTGAGGGGATAATAAGGTTTTGTAAAGAAAAAGTTAGATTTTTTCATAAAAAAAGCTGCCAATCTTATGGCAGCAGTAAAATTATTTTTGTAATGATTTATAGTACTGACCTTTTTCAACATATTGTGTGCGAATTCGTTCCATGTCTTTACGGTCTTCCTCTGTTAATTCACGAACGACTTTCGCTGGACGGCCGAAAGCTAACGTATTCGGTGGAATTTTCTTTCCTTGTGAAACGAGGCTTCCAGCACCGATAAAGGCTCCTTCACCAATTTCAGCACCATCTAATATAATAGAACCCATTCCAATTAAAGCATCTTTTTTAATATGACAGCTATGTAAAATAACTTGATGCCCAATTGTAACATTGTCTTCTAAAATAAGAGGGTACTGAGGGCTTTGGTGAAGTGTACATTGGTCTTGTACATTTACCCGGTCTCCAATTATTGTTGGTGATACATCGCCGCGTATGACTGTATTAAACCAAATACTTGATTCTTTGCCAATGGAAACATCGCCTGTAATGGTAACATAATCAGCGATAAAAGCACTACTCGCAATTTTCGGATTTTTTTCTTTGTAAGGATATATCATGTAAAGCCTTCCTTTCCTAGAGACTAGTTTTAGTGTATCAAATTATGAGAAAGAGTGAAATGGAGGAGGTCCGTATGTGGAATTATGAAGCAGAGGAAGCGAAAGCTGTAGTCGTTATCGTGCACGGCGCAATGGAATATCACGGACGTTACGAAGCTATAGCGGAAATGTGGAATCATATCGGCTACCACGTCGTGATGGGAGACCTTCCATCACATGGAACGACTTCGAGAAATAGAGGACATATTGATTCATTTGATGAATACATAGAGGAAGTTAAATTATGGGTGAAAGAGGCAAGGAAGTATCGATTACCTATTTTTATATTTGGTCATAGTATGGGTGGTCTTATTGTCATTCGTATGATGCAAGAAACGAAGAGAGAAGATGTAGATGGTATTATTTTAAGTTCACCATGTTTAGGTGTATTAACTGGACCTTCTGCTCCGCTTCGAGCTGCCTCAAAAATATTAAATGTTGTTGCTCCAAAATTGCAATTTGCAACGAATCTTACAGTGGAAATGTCAACTCGTAATCATGAAGTGAGAGATGCGATGGAGAATGATTCATTGTTCTTGCGCAAAGTATCAGTACGTTGGTATAGTGAATTGATTAAGTCTATCGAAATTGCTCATGAGAAAATAGATGATTTTCCAGATGTTCCACTCTTGCTAATGCAGGCGTGTGAGGATAAACTTGTAGATAAAATACGTGTCCGCAAGTGGTTTGATAATGTTAAAATGAGTGATAAGGCTTTTAAAGAATGGCCGAATTGTTATCATGAGTTATTAAATGAGTATGAGCGTGATGAAATTTTGAATTATATTCAGTCATTTACTGAAATGCGTGTCAATAATATAGTAAAAACAAACAAATAAATCATTATTTGTACATTTAATAGAGGAGATGAAGGAAGAAGTGAACGTACCGAGTAATCCCATAACGCTCATGGCGAAAGTATACCGTGATGTGTTTCCGGTTGTACACCATGAGCTAGCGATGTGGAAAGAGCGTGCCTACCATATTCCGAATGATGAGCTTCATAGTCAGGCAATCGCAAGTATTGAGAATAAAACGTTTCATTGCGAGGGCGGTGGTATTTTAGCACTGTTAGCAAATGAGCACCGAGAGGAATGTATTCGTTTTATTGTAGCGTATCAAACGATTAGCGATTACTTAGATAATTTATGTGACCGTAGTACATCACTTGATCCAAAAGACTTTGCGGCTCTTCATGAGTCGATGATAATGGCATTAAGCCCTGAGGTTGAAGGGGGCGGTAATTATTATCGTTACCGTGATGATCAAGATGATGGTGGTTATTTAGATGAACTTGTTGAAACATGCCAAGATGTTTTAAAGAAAACGAAGCACTATGATAAAATTGCTCCTGTTCTTCATGAACTTGCTTGTTATTATTGTGATTTGCAAATTCATAAACATGTGAAGTTAGAAGAAAGAGAACCACGCTTACAAACATGGTTTGAAGCACATAAAGAAAACTTACCTGAGATGAGTTGGTTTGAATTTTCAGCATGTGCTGGTTCTACGCTTGGAATCTTTTGTCTTGTAGCATATGCATTCCATGATGAATTACATGATGAAGATATTGCGAAAATTAGCCAAGGATATTTCCCTTACGTACAAGGACTTCACATTTTACTTGATTATTTCATCGATCAAGAAGAAGACCGTATAGGCGGAGATTTGAATTTCTGTAGTTATTATGAAAACGAGCAAGCTATATTAGATCGGATGAAACACTTTGTAGAAGAAGCAGAGAAGAGCATTGGTGATTTGCCTCATGCGAAGTTTCATCGTCTCATAAGCCGAGGGTTACTTGGTATTTACTTATCAGACCAAAAAGTATCAGCACAAAAGAATATGCAAAAGATGGCACGGCGCATTGTAAAATACGGAGGGCTTACTTCACGATTCTTCTATTGGAACGGGAAGATGTACCGAAAGAAAATGGCGCAGTGATGAAGGGACTGTCTCAAAAAGTTATTTTGGGATGGTCTTTTCTTATTAAGGGGTTGCACCTATTATCGTGTTTTGTAGTTAAGTCGATATAATAAGAGTTATGTTCGATATAATTCAATTAGCGTCGATATAATGAGAGCTGTGTTCGATATAAATTCATGTACTGTTGTAATATTGCTCTATAATGAAAAAGGGACTGTCCAAAATTGGATTTTTGGACGGTCCCTTTTTTATTATGATCGTATTTTTGAAAATAAGTATATGAGAAGTTCAATTGCGAAAATAACTAAAACAGATAGTCCGAATAAAGGCATGACAGCGCCAAGTATAACCATCATGATAAAGAAAACGAATGTGTTTTTCTTATCTCTTTGCTTAGGAGCTGCTGCTAATTTTCCTTTCGGTTTTCTTGCTAACCACATTTTTACTCCGTAATAAATGAGAAGCAATAAAGATAATGTCGTTAGTAAGCACAATATTTTATTTGGCCATCCGAATAAATGTCCTTCGTGAAGCGGGATACCATAAGTGAACCATTGTGCAAATAAGCCATAATCACGATAGTCCGTTTTTGAAATTAGTTCTCCGCTATATTGATCAAAATAAGCTGTTATTTCTTCATTTGGTGCAACATGCATGCCCGTAATGCCAGAACCGCTCGATTTCGAAACAGTGAATACACCTTTCGGATCAGTCGGTAGTGAGATAACGTATGGCTTCTTTATTTCAATTCCTTTTTGTAATTCATCAACTGAAATTGCTTTTGGCTCATTTGAATTAGATTCAGGAGGAGCTTCTTTTCTTGTTGCCCACGGTAATTCTTTTACCTTCGATTCAGGCGGTGCCATATACAACTTTGGATATCCGAGCGATTCATTCGACGATGCAATTTTATAAATTTGGTTACCCATAAATCCTGACCATGGCAATCCAGATGCGACTAACAAAACGAGAGGAATTGTAAATATAATACCGATAATAGAATGACGTCGTTTTGCCTTTTCTCGCTTATTGGATGCTGGTGTGTTTTTGAATTGGCGTATACTCATATACAACCCAGTCACAATTAAAAAGATTGTCCAGCACGCTGCAAGTTCTACAATATAGTTGACGACAGTACCACCAATTAAAAGAGAACTATGTAATTCCCGCATTATATTGGCAAACGTTTCACTTGCTTTTTGATCGCCGACAATTTGATTATTGCTATCTAAATACACATATTTTTGCATTCCTGTATATTCATTTGCGATTGTAAGCCTAGTATTATAATCCCCATTAAACTCACTAATTTTCGCCACACTATAATGTGGATATTTTTTCTCTGTTAATGAAATAGAATCAGACATCGAAATAGATTCTGTTTGGGCGCTCTTCCCGAAATATAAATCTTTATAGATGAAATCTTCAACTTCTTCCCGAAATAAATACCCAATTCCGCTCAGTGACAAAGTAATAAGAAGCGGCGTAATAAAAAGCCCAGCATAAAAATGCCAACGCCAAAAAATGTAATGAAGCGAACGATTTTGTTTCATACGACAGTTCCCCTAACCTTCCCTATATGAATAAACTACTTATTTAATATAGCGAGATTAAGTGTGATTACTTTGAAAGAATTGTGAAAAAAGTTAAAAGTTTTGGGGGATCTTTATCAAACAAAAAACACATTTCAAAAGGGATGTTTTCTCTGTTTATGAAGATCTCTTTGTATTTGATAGATACATCCTAACAACCGCCTCAGCAAGACATTGAGAAGAATCAACAAAATCCTCACTCACCACCACATTCAAATCGGTACATGCGATAATAGCAGTATCTACTTCGTCTTTTAACTGTAAAACGAGCGCACTCCATAATTTGCGAGCTGCTTCAATTTCTCCGCCTTTAATACAAGTAATAATTTGATTAATCATTTCTTGCCATTGTTCATGATGAATGTACTCTATATTACGTTTTATAATCCCATCTTGGTAAATACCTGCTTGAACAGTCGCTCCTGTTGCGAGAAGAGCGACTCTTTTTGTATTTTCAGGAATTGCTTTTAACGTCTCATCGACTATATTCAAAATCGGAATAGTAATAGAACGCTGTAATTCCTCGAAATAAAGATGCGCTGTATTACATGGCATTGCGATGAAATCTACATCAGTACTTTCAAGTTTTTGTGCCCCTTCAATAATGGCTTTTTTCATCGCCGCATGATCAATAGGGCGATCCATATAAAACGGTGTTGGGCACGAATAAATCATCATATGAGGAAAGTCCATATCATGCTTTGCTCCATATATTGTTTGGCACCCTGCTACAACTGTATCGACGAATGGCCCAGTTGATTTTGGTCCCATTCCTGCTAGTATTCCAATCATTGTTTAGTCCCCTTTAATATTGTATACATCCATTATATAGGAGAATAAGAAAAAGACGTGCAGTGAGCGCACGTCTTTTTTGTTATGTTGTGTCGAATCGTCGATATATCTGAAAAATCGTGGATATAATTATCCAGCTATTTGCCGGACAGTAAACCCCACTGATTAAAGTTTCACTTTATCGCTTCTCAATCGCCACAATAAATGGCGGGTTATTTTGCTGGTTAATGAAGCCGTATCGCAAAACGTGAGCTTGTTTTTGATCTAGTTCTTCTGCAAATTTGAGAACAGCGTCGCGTTCTACTTGTCCTTCTGGATGTCCGTGATAAATAACAAGGACGATGATACCTTCAGGTGCCATTATTTCTAGTAGTTGTTCGATCGCCGAGATTGTTGAGTTCGGTTTTGTGACGATATGCTTGTCACCGCCAGGAAGGTAACCTAAGTTGAAGATTGCGCCTGTTACTTTTCCTGTTGCATCTTCTGGTAGTACGGATAAGAGTGTGTCATGACTATCATGAACTAAAACAGTACGTTCGAAAAGTTCTTTTTCTTTCAGGCGGATAGTAGAGCTTTCGATTGCTTCTTTTTGAATATCAAATCCAAATACTTTTCCGTTATCCCCAACGATTTCAGCTAGGAAGCAAGTGTCATGTCCATTGCCAAGCGTTGCATCTACTGCGTAATCGCCTTCTTTAACAGCCGTTTGCAGTAGTGTGCGTGCAAACGGTAATACACGTTCTAATTTCATTTTTGTTTCTCCTCATTTGCATATTTTCCTTGCCAGCTTCCGCGGCGTACAAATTCTGCATCGATGGAATTTAATACTTCCCATTTATTTAAGCTCCACATTGGACCGATCATTAAATCAGGTGGACCGTCACCTGTGATGCGGTGCACAATTACGTCTTCTGGAATAATTTCAAGTTGGTCGACAACAAGACTTACGTAATCTTCAAGAGATAGGAATTCTAATTGTCCTTTTTCATATTGCTTCACCATTGGCGTTCCTTTTAACAAATGAAGTAAATGAATTTTAATTCCTTGTACGTCAAGTTTTACAACTTCACGAGTTGTTTCCATCATCATGTCGTAATCTTCAAGTGGAAGACCGTTAATAATATGAGAGCAAACTCTAATGCCATGCTTACGTAATTTATTCACACCTTCCACATAAGATGGATAATCGTGAGCGCGATTAATAAGATTTGCAGTACGTTCATGAACAGTTTGTAGTCCGAGTTCAACCCAAAGGTATGTGCGTTTATTTAAGTCCGCTAAATATTCAACAACATCGTCTGGTAAACAATCCGGACGAGTGGCAATAGAAAGACCGACAACGTCTTTTTCTGCTAGAAGCGGTTCGAATTTTTCTTTTAATACTTCAAGTGGCGCATGTGTATTTGTGTATGCCTGGAAATAAGCGATACATTTTCCATCTTTCCACTTTGAGCGCATTTTTTCTTTCATTTCATGATATTGCGTTATAACATCATCGCGGCGATCGCCAGCGAAGTCACCAGATCCAGCAGCACTGCAAAACGTGCAGCCACCGTAAGCAACTGTACCGTCACGGTTCGGGCAATCAAAGCCAGCATCTAATGAAACTTTAAAGATTTTTTCACCAAATTCATTTCGTAAGTGATAATTCCATGTATGATAACGTTTATTGTCGTTTGTATATGGAAAAGGGTTTTGAACCTTCATTACTTTCCCTCCTAAGACGAGTCAAAATGAAACAAAATCCATTATAACATACTCATAAGGTTGAGATGGAAGGGACACACTAAAGGGGAATTGAAGCAAGGAGGGACAATTATGGCAGAGCGTCAATCACTTGAATCGTATATTACACAAGCGGAACAAGCGGTGGAATATGCGAAAGAACAATTAGACCAAGGCATGAGACAAGAGCATTACAATACGATGGAGTATTCGGATGCTCAGTTGCAATTAGAGCAAGCATATAACGATTTACAAACGATGCAACAACATGCGAATGATGAGCAACGCGAACAGTTAAATAGAGCACGTATGGCAATTCGCCAACTGCAACATCAGATGATTATTACACCGCACTAATAAGGAGTGAATGTAATGGCGAAACGTTCAGATCAAAATAATCCAGAGCAAAAAACGCAAAATGGACATAACGCTGAGTTTTCAAATGAACTTGATCCAGTTGTGCAAGTGAAACAGCGTAATAGTAAAAAGGGACAACCTCAAAGATCAAAGCAATCAGAGTAAACCAGGTCGCAATATGACCTGGTTTTATTTTGCATCGGAAACGGCTGAGAAATGCGGGATGAACAACTCACATACCGATTAAAGTTTCATTTTACTATATGACAATAATGTGAGATTTATGTAAGGTTTGTCGATAGTTGTAAGCTTACTTTTCCAGTAGAGTAAGGGAGGATTTAATTTTGGACAAGGAGTTGCATTATGGGGAACAATATTACGAACAAACGAATTGATGAGTTAGATTACATTCGTGGCTTCGCATTACTGGGGATTATTTTAGTAAATATTCTTGCACTACTGAATATTAAAGTTCCAGATCCTAATACAGTGGATGCAAGTTATCAAAGGTTTCTATACTTATTTGTAGAAGGTCGTTTCTTCTCAATCTTTTCATTCTTATTTGGAGTAGGATTCTATATCTTCATTACAAGAGCAATTGCGAAAGGGAAGAATGGATATGTTCTATTTCTACGCCGCTTAGTTGCACTATTTATTTTTGGTTTGATTCATCAAATGTTTCAGCCTGGAGAAGCACTAGCGTTATACGCAATTTGTGGATTAGTCACTTTACCATTTTATAAAGTGAAGAAGCAAATAAATTTAGTAATCGGTCTTATTCTTACGATAGCTTTTAGTATTATGGCAGCTAAGGAATTATTACCATTAGGTTTAATTTTATTAGGTCTTGCTGCAGGACAGTACAAAGTATTTGAAAATCTTTCAGCGAAAATAAAACAAGTCGCTATTTTTACAGGCGTTATGTTTGTTTTAAGTGTGGTAGCTTTATGGTATCAATATGGGCATGTTCCTGCTGAACCATTTGTAAATATGATAATTATGAATGAGGATGGAACAATGGATGCTGCAGGTCAATTCTTAAAAATTGGTGTTACAGTTGGATCAATTATTTCAGCTTTCTATGTCGGAGCATTAATTTTATTACTTCAGTTAAAACCGATTCAAACATTGTTAGCACCACTGAAATACTATGGTCGCATGGCTTTAACAAATTATATTGGACAAACTGCAATGATTTTAATTGCAGGCAGTGTATTTAACTTTGCAGGAAACTTAACGTACATGCAGACGTTATATGTATGTATCGCAATTTATGCAATTCAAATTGTGTTTAGTGTAATTTGGATGAAAGTCTTTAAAATGGGTCCACTAGAATGGATTTGGCGTGTTATTACGTACTGGACGGTAACACCTTTAAAGAAATAAAGAGAGAAGTAGGCTGTTCCTTTTGTGGAACAGCCTATTTTTATTGTTATCTTTTTCGGTAAGTCGATATTCCTTTTCTAATCGCCGATAAAATTGGAAGTATCTCCTATGAAAATTCATTTACAACGAACCTTACACTTGCACCTTTTTTATATTACAAAAGTGTAAGGTAAATGTAATGTTAACAAATAGCAGTTCTCCTCCAAAAGGCGCAAAATAGGTAGTGGAAAAACAAGCGTAGGAGGATATATATGACGAAACCAGTTGTAGACGTGAAAAACGTTCAAAAAGTGTACGGTAAAAAAGGTGAGAACCAATCACACGCGTTAAAAGGTGTTTCATTCTCAATTCAAGAGGGTGAGTTTGTCGGAATTATGGGACCATCAGGTTCTGGTAAAACGACATTATTAAATGTAATTTCAACGCTTGATAAAGCAACGGGCGGCGTTGTTGAAATTGCGGGTACGGATATTACGAAAATGAAGCAAGGTGAGCTTTCTGATTTCCGTTCACAAAAGTTAGGATTCATCTTCCAAGACTTTAACTTATTAGAGAACTTATCTATTTATGAAAACATCGCACTTCCACTTTCCCTACAAGGTGTTTCATTACGTAATATTGGACCGAAAGTAGAGAAAGTAGCGGATATGCTAGGGATTACAGAAATTCTTCAAAAGTACCCGTCTGAAGTATCTGGTGGACAAAAGCAGCGTTCAGCAGCAGCGCGTGCATTAGTGCATGAGCCGGCAATTATTTTAGGGGACGAGCCAACAGGAGCTCTTGATTCTAAAAATGCAGCGAGTTTACTTGATGCGATGACAAACTTAAATGAAGAACAAGGCGTATCTATTATGATGGTTACTCATGATCCGTACAGTGCAAGTTACTGTCAGCGTATTTTATTCATTCAAGATGGTGAGTTATATAAAGAAATTCATCGCGGTGGTACGCGTGAAGAGTTTTATAAAGAAATTTTAGATGTGCTTGCGGACTTAGGCACACAAAAAGCGTAAGAAGGGAGGTCTAGGGCATGTTATTTAAACTTTCCATGTCAGGGCTAAAAAGTAAGCTGAAAGATTATATCGTCTTACTTGTTGGTCTTGTCATGTCGATTTCAATTTTTTATATGTTCCAAACGTTAGCACTGAATAAAGCGTTTATCGAATCTAATTCAGTTATTCAATCAATTGGATTCGTATTCCAAGCAGGTTCATTTTTATTAGCTATTATAACGTTCTTCTATATTTTATATGCGAACTCTTTCTTATTATCTCTTCGTCAAAAAGAGTTTGGTATGTATATGATGTTAGGAGCAAAAAAACATAAAGTTACATTACTTATGTTTATTGAAACAATCGTATTAGGTGCTGCATCTCTTGCAATCGGAATTGCAGTTGGTGTAGGACTTGCAGAAGGTATCGGTCAGTTATTAATGAAGCAATTGGAATTTGCTGGTGAAGGTTATAAAGCATTTTATCTACCATCTATGACTGTTACTTGCATTTTCTTCTTCGCACTATTTGTATTATCGGCAATTATGAACAGTATTAAATTATCACGTATTTCTGTACTGCAACTTGTACATGCGGATGCACAAACAGAGCGTGTTGTGGTAAAAGGAAAAATGACAGGTGTCGTTGCAATCCTTGCTGTTATTTTATTAGGAATTGGCTATGCATCAATGATTTACATGGAAAAACTAAGAGAAATGGGAATCCTTATTGCATTAATTACAACAACAGCTGGTACTTACATGCTATTTGGATCACTTCTTCCAGTCATTATTAAAAAGTTAAAGAGTAATAAAAAGCGTAGTGAAAAAGGACTTAATGCTTTTACTTTTGCACAATTAAATTTCCGTATTAATAGTTTAACGAAAGTACTTGCAACGGTAGCGATGTTAGTTGCTCTTGGAGCGGGTGCAATTTCAGGTGGTATGGCGTTTAAAAATAACGTTATAAAAATGGTTGATGGTTTAGTAATATATGATTCAGTTATTCATAACCCAACAGCTGAAGAAAAGAAAATTTTAGATGGTATTACATTTAAAGAGAGAAATGAATATCGTTACAAAGTGGATAATAAATACGTTTATTATGTAAAAGAAGATTTAGAGAAAAATCCTCCTTTCGTACAAGATACAAAACAGATGGAAAGTATGAAGGATTTAGGAAAAACAAAGAAAGTTTCAGAGGAACTGCCAGTAGGTGCAGTTTCTAGAGAAATGAATGAAAAAGATGCGAGCGCTAAAGAACTTCCAGAAGAATGGAACGAGGCTTTCAGAACAATTCAGCCATTTTATCTATATGAAGATCATGCAATTAAAATTGTAGATCAGAAAATGTACGATACTGTAAATGGTAAAGAAGGAATCGTAGTTACTGGAAAAACAGACGATTTTGTAGCATACACAAAAGAATGGAAAAAACTTGATGAGTTGCAGCTAGTTAAATATAAAAATGTAAAAGCTGAAAGATTAGATAGTAAATATCAATCTTACAATGGATTCTACGGCATTGCGAGTGGAACAGTATTTATGGGATTCTTCCTTGGAATTGCGTTTTTAGCAATGATGGCAAGTTGTTTAATGTTTAAAATTCTTTCTGGTGCATCAAAAGATATTACGCGTTATCAAATGCTTCGTAAAATCGGTGTGCGCCGTGAGTTATTAACGAAATCGATTTATAAAGAGTTATTTTTAGTATTCTTATTCCCGGCAATTGTGGGTATCGCTCACGTATTAGTTGGTATGAATATTTTCGGATTTATTTTAATGGATCCTTACTTCCGTATTTGGGTACCAATCGTAATTTTCGTAGTTATTTATGCGATTTATTACTTCATTACAGTTCAATTGTATAAAGGAATTGTTCTTCCGAAAGAAGATTAATACGTAAAAAGCCGAGTGAAAGCACTCGGCTTTTTGTATTTTCAGAAAAAAACACTTTAATGTTACTAAAATATATAATATAATATAAATAAGTAACGTATTATAAAAGTATCAGCAGCTAGAAAATGAAAGGAGGAATCCAATCTGTAGAAAGAAGCTGAATCTTTATCCCCCCATTTCTTTTTTTACCACAACGTATTTGTACAATCATAAATTTCCACATTAAAAATTGTTAGAATCACAGAAGTATATTGTAAAAATAATGGATAATACATGGAAATCTCATAGCATGATAAGGTAAAATGGACAGGATAATGAGAAAATTACCGTTCATAAGATGAGGAGAAAACATGTATGGAAGTTGTAGAGGCATTAAAAGATATAAACCAAATTGAGGCTATGAAAAAATATTTAAAAGAGCACTCGCAGCGAGATTATCTTTTATTTGTTATTGGAATTAACACTGGATTAAAAATTACTGAACTATTGAGTATTAAATTTGAAGATATATTAAATGAAGATGGAACTGTTAAAGAGTTTTATTCTCTCCCTGTGAAAGATGAAAAGTTTAAACAAGATATTTATTTAAATACAAAGGTAAAAGAGGCGCTTTTAGCGTACGTACAATCTTTTGATATTCAAAGAGAAAACTACGTATTTCAATCTAACAAAACAACAAATTCAATCTCACGCCAACAAGCGTATCGTGTTATCCATAGCGCAGCTGAAGCGGTCGGAATACTTGGTAAGATTGGAACGAACTCAATGCGAAAAACATTTGGATTTCATGCATATAAAAGAGGAATAGCAATCGCACTGTTGCAAAAACATTTTCATCACGCGACTCCGTCAGAAACGTTAAAGTATTTAGGGATATCAAAAGATGAGAAATTTAAAACAGAGATTGATGTAGATTTGTAAAAGGAAAGAGCCGTAACTAAAAAATTTTAGGAGGCGGGAATATGAATATTAGAGAGAGTGAACTACCGGGCATTGGATGTAAATTTGAAGTGATAACAAAGGGTAATGAAAAAATGGTTATTGTTATTCACGATGATGGACGAAGGGAAATGTATCATTTTGATGCGGATCATGATGAGAGTATTTCAAGCATTTCTCTTCGCGATTCTGAGGCGAGACAAATTGCGGCTATATTAGGCGGGATGGTATATAGACCACAAGCTTTAGACACGATTGAGATGGCTTTTGAAGGATTATCAATTGAATGGTTTAAGGTGGAGAATAACGCACCAGTAGTACAACAAACAATTGGTAGCTTACATGTGCGAAAAACATATAACGTAACAATCATTGCGATTTTGAAAAAGAATATGAAGAAGTTCTTCAATCCAGGTCCAGACTCTGTTATTGAAGCTGGCGATATGCTCGTATTATCGGGTGAAAGACATGAAGTGAAAAGAATTATTAATGAATTGCTTTCAGCAGGAGGTGATTCATAATCGATGGATACTTTAATCTTTGAAGTTGGAACTGCGTTAGTATTAGTAGCTTTTGCAGCTATCCTCGCTGCGAAGTTAAAGTTCTCGATTATTCCGTTTCTCATTATACTCGGTATGTTAGTGGGGCCTCATGCCCCTGATTTGGGACTTATCGATTTAAGGTTTATTGAAAGCGGAGAAGTTATTTCCTTCCTCGGCCGTGTTGGTGTCATATTCCTCCTATTCTATTTAGGCTTAGAATTCTCAATAAAAAAATTAATTAAATCAGGAAAATCAATTGCTTTCGGGGGGACTGTCCACATATCGCTTAATTTCATATTAGGTTTGCTTTATGGATATGTTATGGGCTTCCCCTTATTAGAAACATTAATTATTGCTGGAATCATTACAATTTCATCAAGCGCAATTGTTGCAAAAGTAATTGTTGATTTAAGAAGATCTGGCAATAAAGAGACGGAATTAATATTAGGAATTATTATGTTTGATGATATCTTTTTAGCTGTGTATTTATCAGTTGTTTCAGGGTTAGTACTTGGTGGTGCAACATCATTTGTAGATGCCCTTACATCGGTGTTAATCGCAGTAGGGTATATGCTCCTATTCTTTATAATTGCTAGAAAAGCTACGCCGTTCTTAAATAAAATATTAGATATTTCGTCAAATGAAATTTTTATTATCGTAATATTCGCTATTTTATTCTTTGTAGCAGGATTCTCAGAAACGATTCATGTTGCTGAGGCGATTGGAGCGTTATTGTTAGGACTCGTCTTTTCTGAAACAGAGCATAGTGATCGGATTGAGCATCTCGTCGTCCCATTTCGTGATTTCTTTGGAGCCATATTCTTTTTCAGCTTCGGTTTAAGTATAGATCCGTTTTCTCTTGGAGGAGCAGTGTGGTTGGCATTAGGAGCAGTTTTCATTACTCTTATCGGTAATTTTACAGCTGGAATGATTGCAGGACGTAAAGCCGGGTTATCGCATAAGGCTTCTACGAATATCGGTTTAACACTTGTATCACGCGGAGAGTTCTCAATTATTGTTGCGAATATTGGAATTGCAGGCGGCTTAATGGCAACGATTAAACCGTTCTCGGCTTTGTATGTTTTAATATTGGCATCGTTAGGTCCATTATTAACGAAGGAGTCTGGGAGAATATATTCCTTACTGGATAAAATGTTTAAATGGAGTGCTAAAGAAAGTGCAAAACGTAAAAAAGAAGTTGGGTAATTATACAAGGGAACGATTTCGTTATATATAGATTAAAATGACACAAAGGCGATTAAAAATTTTTCTAATCGCCTTTATGCCATTATCTGAATTTCATCAACTATTAATCAGTTGCCTTCCTATTTAAAAACGACTACAATTTTACTGTTATAGATGAACGAAAAAAATAGAATAGGAGGGGAGACTATGCCAAGGAAAGTATGGCTATTAGTAGCTGGGATGATTATTAATGTCACGGGTGCTTCTTTTTTATGGCCTTTTAATACAATTTATTTGCATGATCACCTAGGAAAATCTTTATCAGTGGCCGGAATGGTATTAATGATCAACTCGCTTACTGGTGTAATCGGAAACTTGCTCGGCGGTGTTTTATTTGATAAATGGGGCGGTTATAAATCAATTTTAGTAGGGATTGTCATTACACTTGTATCGATTTTAGGTCTTGTGTTTTTCCATGGTTGGCCGTTATATGTTGTGTGGCTAGCATTAATTGGCTTTGGTTCTGGAATGGTCTTTCCATCGATGTATGCGATGGTTGGTACGGTTTGGCCAGAGGGCGGAAGACGAGCATTTAATGCGATGTATGTTGGACAAAACGTTGGGATTGCGATCGGAACAGCGTGCGGTGGTTTAGTTGCGTCTTATCGTTTTGATTATATTTTCTTAGCGAACTTTATTTTATACTTTGTTTTCTTCTTAATTGCTTTTATTGGATTCCGAGGTATGGAAGACAAAAAAGAGCCAGGAGTGCAAAAAGAAATCGAAACGAAAAAAGGCTGGTCACTTACACCAGGATTCAAAGCACTTCTTATCGTATGTGTAGCATATGCTTTATGCTGGGTTACATATGTACAGTGGCAAGGGGCAATTGCAACGTATATGCAAGAGTTAAATATTAGTCTTCGTCACTACAGCTTATTATGGACGATAAACGGGGCGATGATTGTTTGTGCCCAGCCGCTTGTTAGTATGCTAATTCGCTGGATGAAGCGTTCTTTAAAACAACAAATTATGATTGGAATTATCATTTTTGCGGCGTCATTCATTGTGTTAAGTCAAGCGCAGCAGTTTACGATGTTCCTCGTTGCGATGGTGACATTAACAATTGGTGAGTTATTCGTATGGCCAGCTGTTCCAACCATTGCAAATATACTTGCGCCGAAAGATAAATTAGGCTTTTATCAAGGTGTTGTAAATAGCGCAGCGACTGTAGGGAAAATGTTCGGACCGGTCGTTGGCGGAGCGATTGTTGATATATACAATATGGAAGTATTGTTTATAGCGATCATGGTAATGCTTGTAGTAGCGATTATAGCAACGAGTATTTATGATAAACGAGTAAAAGTAGAAGAAACAGTTGAAGAAAAAATTGCAGTTTAGTTTGACGGAACATGTAACATGTTTTAGAATATATTTAAATAAAACAACCTTTGGAACAAGGGAGATAGCTCGGCTGTTCTAAGAAGAATTCGTTAGTTATCAAGAGTAGCGAATAACCGAGAAGCCTCCGCTTCAAGTAATCTCTGAAGAGATACTAAGTGGTGGGTAGTTCACTTAACTCATATGTGTAATAACAGTGAGAAGGAGTAGTAGTAATAGAAGCTGGTTTAGAGAGTTGACGGTCGGTGCAAGTCAATCCACGTTTCGTTATGAACTCGCCTTTGAGTTGCAGTTGTGAAATCATTAGTAGCAATTGCCGTTAATCCACGTTACGGATCTAAGCGAATGTATATATTACATTAATTTAGGGTGGTACCGCGGGAATCTATAACCTCTCGTCCCTTTCTAGGGATGAGAGGTTTTTTGTATTTTGGGCGGTGAAAATAAATAGAATTTCAAGGAGGGTATCTCATGAGCTTTAATCATCAAGAAATTGAGAAGAAGTGGCAAGGGCATTGGGAAGAGAATAAAACATTCCGTACGCCAGATGAGACAGAAAAACCAAAATTTTATGCACTAGATATGTTCCCATATCCATCAGGTGCAGGCTTACACGTAGGTCATCCAGAAGGTTATACAGCGACAGATATTTTATCTCGTATGAAGCGTATGCAAGGATATAATGTTCTTCATCCAATGGGATGGGATGCATTCGGTCTTCCAGCAGAGCAATATGCACTTGATACTGGGAACAGCCCGGCTGAATTTACAGAACTTAATATTAATACGTTCCGTAATCAAATTAAAGCATTAGGCTTCTCTTACGATTGGGATCGTGAAGTAAATACAACAGATCCAAACTACTACAAGTGGACACAATGGATCTTCCTAAAACTATTTGAAAAAGGTTTAGCTTACGTTGATGAAGTACCTGTAAACTGGTGCCCAGCACTTGGTACAGTACTTGCAAACGAAGAAATCATTGACGGTAAGAGTGAGCGCGGTGGACATCCAGTTGAGCGTCGTCCGATGAGACAGTGGATGTTAAAAATTACAGCTTATGGAGATCGTCTATTAGAAGATCTAGATGAGCTTGATTGGCCAGAAAGCTTAAAAGACATGCAACGTAACTGGATCGGTCGTTCTGAAGGTGCAGAAGTACACTTCAACATCGACGGTACAGACGAGAAATTCACAGTTTTCACAACGCGTCCTGATACACTATTTGGTGCAACATACTGTGTACTTGCTCCGGAACATGCGCTTGTTGCAGAAATTACAACAGCGGAACAAAAAGAAGCGGTAGAAGCTTACATTAACTCTGTTAAAATGAAGAGTGATTTAGAGCGTACAGAACTTGCGAAAGAGAAAACTGGTGTATTCACTGGTGCTTACGCAGTTAACCCAGTAAACGGTGAGAAATTACCAATTTGGATCGCTGATTATGTTCTTGCAACTTACGGAACAGGTGCTGTAATGGCAGTTCCAGCTCACGATGAGCGTGACTATGAATTCGCATCAGTATTCAATCTTCCAATGAAGGAAGTTGTAAAAGGCGGAGATATTACGAAAGAAGTGTACACAGGTGATGGTGCACACGTAAACTCAGCATTCCTTGATGGTTTAAATAAAGAAGAAGCAATCGCAAAAATGATCGAGTGGCTTGAAGTAACAAGCGCAGGAAATCAAAAAGTAACGTACCGTCTACGTGACTGGTTATTTAGCCGTCAACGTTACTGGGGTGAGCCAATTCCAGTAATCCATTGGGAAGATGGCACAATGACAGCTGTGAAAGAAGAAGAATTACCATTAGTTCTTCCAAAAACAGAAAACATCCGTCCTTCAGGTACAGGTGAATCTCCACTAGCTAACATTGAAGAGTGGGTAAATGTTGTTGATCCTGAGACTGGTAAAAAAGGTCGTCGTGAAACGAATACAATGCCACAATGGGCTGGTAGCTGCTGGTACTACCTACGCTACATCGATCCAAACAACAGCGAAGCACTTGTAGACCCTGAAAAAGTAAAACAATGGCTTCCAGTTGATATTTATATCGGCGGAGCAGAGCACGCAGTACTTCACTTACTATATGCTCGTTTCTGGCATAAAGTATTATATGATATCGGTGTAGTTCCAACGAAAGAACCGTTCCAACAATTATTCAACCAAGGTATGATCTTAGGTGAAAACAACGAGAAAATGAGTAAATCAAAAGGTAACGTTGTAAACCCGGATGATATCGTAGCAAGCCATGGTGCAGATACACTTCGTCTATACGAAATGTTCATGGGACCATTAGATGCTTCAATTGCTTGGTCTGAAAATGGTCTTGACGGAGCTCGTCGCTTCCTAGACCGCGTATGGCGCCTATTCATTCAAGATAACGGTGAATTAAGTGAGAAAATTACTGATGCACCAAACAAAGATCTTGAAAAAGCTTACCACCAAACAGTGAAGAAAGTAACAGAAGACTATGCAGAGCTTCGCTTCAACACAGCGATTTCTCAAATGATGGTATTCATCAACGATGCATACAAAGCTGAAACACTTCCAAAAGAATATGTGGAAGGTTTCGTAAAAATGATTGCACCAGTTGCACCTCACATCGGTGAAGAGCTATGGAGCAAACTTGGATACAGTGAAACAATCACATATGCAAGCTGGCCAACATTTGATGAGTCTAAACTTGTAGAAGATGAAGTTGAAATCGTTGTTCAAATTATGGGCAAAGTTCGCGCAAAACTAACAATGAGTAAAGACGCATCAAAAGAAGAAATGGAACAACTTGCACTTGAGGCAATCAAAGAACAAATTGAAGGGAAAACAGTTCGTAAAGTAATTGTTGTTCCTGGAAAACTTGTTAACGTTGTTGCAAACTAATTAATGCTAAATAAAAGCTCAGAGCGTTTATGCTCTGAGCTTTTTTATGTAAAAAATAATCTCTGGATCACCTTCATCAATGAAGAACGAAGAAAAAGGCGCGGAATTCCCATATAGACAAACACCTATTCTTCTATAAGAAATATGATAAAAAAGGTAGGCTAAATTGAGCAGAAGAGGTGAAAGGAATGAAAGGGATGGACAATAATGCACCGCATGGCTTTTTCGGAGGTGGATCGGATAGTTATGGACAAATGATGTTCATGGGAGGAGATGGCCAACACGGGTATGGTGGAATCCAAAGTTGGATGGGGGGAGCACAAGGAGGATTTCCAACATCAGTAGCTGGAGCACAAACAGGAATTCCGACATTAGTAGGAGGAGCACAAGGAGGAGTGCCTGTAGGTATGCCAACTACATTTCCATCTTTCGTAGGAGGAGCACAAGGAGGAGTACCTGTAGGTATGCCAACTACATCTCCATCTTTCGTAGGAGGAGCACAAGGGGGAGTGCCTGTAGGTATGCCAACTACGTTTCCATCCTTTGTGGGAGGCGTACAAACAGGATTTCCTGTACCTGGCGTTGGTGTTGTAGCTGGTGGAATCGGTGGTTTCCCACAAGGTGTTCACGGTCATCATGTGCACCATGAGCACCACGGTCATCATCAGCACGGTCATCATCAGCACCATGGTCACCATCAACAACAAGTACATCATCAGCACCACGGCCACTATCAACAACAAGTACATCACCACGGTCATCACCAAATTCATCCGCAGGCTGTTCTTTTTCAAACACACCAAGGCCAACACCATCATCAAGGCCAACATCACCACCAAGGCCAACACCATCATCAAGGCCAACATCACCACCAAGGCCAACACCATC